>NZ_JAMYMP010000004.1:0-267121 GCF_040318615.1 Mesorhizobium sp. M1078 | reverse complement strand
CGCTCGACGGATCGCCTCTGTCGTCGTGGCGCTCCCATGAAGAACCTGGCCCATAGCGCATCCTTTGATTCGGACGAAAAGTATGCACCATCAAAGCCTGGGAGCAAACATCTAGGCAGGCTTCTGCAGCAGCGGCTCCGTTCCCTTCGGCCGGCGGTATTTTTTCACCATCTGGACCGTGCCAGCATCGACCATCAGGCGACCAAGCGCCTGGACGGTTACGCAAGGGCGCGCTTTTCAGTTCGGTCGAGAGGGCCTTGTTCTGCACCTACTGCGATCGGGGCGGACCCGTAAGATTGGAGATCCACAAATTGCCGCGGAATTGAAATGTCGCCGCCAAACACCGTGAAGCGGACGGGATGCTGCGCCACGCACCAAACAACAGCAGCCTACCATGGCACAGTGCGCCGAAGAGGCATTAGCCTCTCACTCCGCAAATACTGATTTGAAGGGCATTTTAATAAAATTCCATTCAACTGGTACGCTAGGCTTTCCTCTGCACTCCAATTAACTTTGACCAAACGAAATAGTGGTGTCGCGCCGGTCATTACTTGCGTGATTGCTAAAATAATGAAACGCTCCCACCCATTGGGGATGGGTCGATGGAAGAAAGCCCAGATAGATTTAGTTGCATTCTCGATCCGGCCGGCGCTTGGATGGTATGGGATCACGTTGCCGACGAGCCCGCAACCTTGGGCGGAAAAATACTTATGGGCTGCACGCGAGAACGCGCCGAGACTGCTCGCGACGTACTCTTGCGCATTTACCAAAATAGGCTGGACGCTCGACCAGCTAGCCGCTCCCCCGCTTAAGACATGTCGCGCTGCCGGTAGCGTCAGACCGCGCCAGCGAGCATCAGGAGGGCGATGGCGGCTATGTAGAGCGGAATAATGTTCATGGGCGGGGGATAACAGCGGGATTCACGGGCACAGTTTTGTTCACCCACTATGACAATTCGCAGCGGCGCCGAAACATGGCGTCGACGGCGCAACGTTCGACGCGGTCGGGTTCAAACCTCCAGGGATCAAAACACACATGAAGAGGAGAGTGCCTGATGTACCTAGCGAACGCCGCCCGCCATCAAGCGATCGGGGACAAGACCAGAAGAAGGATCCAAAAGCAGGGTGTGACATGCAGAGGCTACAAGCTGTGGACAGACGCTGAAGACGGCATTTGCCGGGACGGTTATCTCGACTATGCCGCTATATCAAGAGCGCTTCCCCACCGCAGCCGCTGCGCGATCAAGAGCCGGTGCGTGAGCATCGGAATCACCAAGAGCAGCACATGGACAGCTAAGAGAGACACGCTGTTCCGCAAGCTGTATCGCACGGCTACCACTAAGGTGCTGTACGAAGCGTTTCCTGAGATGGATCGCGTGCTATTTTCGACCGTGGCTCGCAGCAAAAGCTTTCAAGACCGCGTAAGCCTTACGAGACGACCGGCATCGGCCTGTTGGACACACTGCGCGAGGAGTGTTGGCGGCAGAACATCTCGATGGCTGACCTCGATGAGTTCGCCAATGCCAAGCGCTATTTCAAGAACAAACGCTGGCGAGGAAAGCGTGGGACCGCAAATTATAACTGCATCGTGCGCGCCATCCACGAACTCGGCGGCACGCTCTCCGTTCAGTGGGGGAGCGTCCATTGAGCACCTTCCGCGACCGCATTGAAGCCACGATCGAGCATCTGATTGCGATGCTGGACGCCATGGACGGTGACACCGATCGAGAGCCGGAGCCGCTGGAAGAGCAGCATGACCGGAGGCTGTTCCTACAGCATCGGAAACGTTCGTGTTGGCCGAACTGAGGCGGCGGTACAGGACAACCCGCCAATAATGAAGGAATTGGCGGGGGCAGTAAACGAACCCCCGCCAGAGCTTAGGCGTCAGCCAAATTATCGTTGTTCTTTGGATCGGCAGCCACAGTTAGATGCAGCTGAAGCGCCTTCAGCACTTTCATGATCGTGGCGAATTCGGGATTTCCGTCCGCGCTTAAAGCCTTGTACAGACTTTCCCGTGACATTCCCGCCAATTTCGCGATGTTTGTCATTCCCCGAGCGCGCGCTATGTCGCCGATAGCAGCTGTAACGACTGCGGGATCACATTCCTCGAATGCTGCGTTGATGTAAGCGAAGATCATTTCTTCGCTGTCGAGGTGCTCTGATGCGTCCCAGCGTTTCGTCTTTAGGGTCATGAGATCACTCCTACACTTTCTTCGCTAATGCCTTTGCGGCTGCGATATCTTCTTTCTGCGTACTCTTGTCGCCGCCACCAAGCAGGATGATGACAGTCGTACCCCGAGAGATAAAATAGACCCGATAGCCTGCGCCGTAGTGAATCCGAAACTCGCTTACCCCTTCTCCAACAGGCGCGACATCACCCAAGGTGCCTTGCGAAACACGCGACAACCGCGCGAGAATCCTAGCGCGAGCTTGTATGTCTTTGAGTGATTTGAACCAATCGGAGTAGTCGTCGGTCTCTCGGACTTCGATCATGCTTACGTATCCTATGGACTACAAGTTTACAAGGGATAAATGGTTCCAGAGGCGAGCCAGTGGGAACTGGAGCACGAAGCTAAGGCAGGAAGCCGGGGGGATCTCGCGATACGGGAGTCGCCGAAGCAAGAGCATCGCGCTAAGTTCGCTAGAGCACAAGCCGGCTCCCCGAAGGGAGTGCTTGACGAAATCGGCGAATAAGCAAAGTGTGTCCGTGGGCTGAACACCCGGACCTGGAATACGGCGGCGCAACCCTTGGCGGGGCGGCTTCACCGAAAAAGCGAGACTTGGAGGCCCTGGCAGGGCTTCCTAGACGCATGTGGAGCGCCTTGGCGGGCGTCCACTCGGCTTTTATAGCCGGGGGCGGACGCTATGTCCAGAGGGAAACCTTAAAGGCGTTCGGCTTGTCTTCCAGGCAAGTGTTCAACCCCGGCTATGGCGCTGCTCGCCATGCGGGCCTGAACAGCTCTTCCTGGGGACATCAACATGACATCACAGGCAACAACCATCGACCGGCGGGGCTTGCTCGTCGGACTGGCCTCTCTGCCGGCAATAGCGGGCGCTGTAGCGCTGGCGCCGCGCGCAAAGGCTCCTGACCCGCTCGCCGACACCATCGCCGAATATTATGCCAAGCTGGCAGAGTTCGAAGCGATCCCGAGCCATCACCTGACTATGGAAAATGAGAACGCCTATGTAGCAGCAACCTATGGGCCGCTAGATGACAAGCTGTGGCACGCAACGCCGCCGGCAACGAGCAATCGGGGCGTTGCAGAAGCGATACGCTCTGCAGGAGCATTCGCTAATTGATCGGGTAGCAGAAGCTATCCTGATGTCGGCGCTGGCCTTCCTCGATCAGGAGCGCATGTCATGACCGCTCACATCAGGATGCTGAAGCCCTACGGCATGCCGCAGGGAGCCGACCCGCGCGTATGGCGTCAGTCTGTCGAGAAACGCCTCAACGACCTCCTGGACCGTGCCATGAGCCTGATAACGGCACTGGATCTCATGCAGGCAGATTGCGATCTGGAGGAAACGGCAGACGACGAGCCGTCGCTTGGCTGCCTCGATGATCTGGAGCTAGACAACGCCGACGACGAGGAAGGCGCCGACGCAGAGCCTTGTCCAGACATTTACGGCGAAACCGTCATGTGGGGCGATGATCTGAAATCCCAGGAAGTGCTGGTGTCGCTCTAACGCCACGGAAAGTTTTCCGCCGCGCAAGCCCGCTGCCTCATGGTGGCGGGCTTTTTATATTAGCAATGCATAAAATTCGAGAAGGTCCAGGGCATGGTCGTTAGCAAACTCGCTGCTATCGTGCCACCTAGTGTCGGTGGATGGGGTTTGCGATGCGCGGGGCTGGATGGATCAAGGGCTTAAGGGAAGCTGAGGCTCGCGAACTGCGAAGCGATATCGATCGGCTCGAAATGGACTTGATCGCCGCAGCCAGTTGTAAGGGTCAATCTAGGCTGCACGACGTCGCGAACACACTGCGATGCAAGAGAGTACGCTTGGAACGCCTAGAAGAGTTTCTCGGTTCAATGACTTCGAAAGGCCGGCCAGAGACATCCGCAACCCCGCCCCATGAAGGCCGGCGGTAAAAGGCACTTCATCATTTCCGAAAGAGAACCCGCTGCCTCACAGTGAACTGACCCCCGAAAGTTGGACACAACCTTCGGGCGTTTTGAATGTCCAGACACGGCGAGAGTTTCAAGCGCTCGGTTGTCGATAGCTATTTAGGCGGGGATGAGAGCTGCGCGAGTGCGGCGTCGATGCATGGCGTTGATGCGGCCACTGTTCGCAACTGGGTTGCGTTGTACCAGGCGCATGGCGATGCCGGGCTATCTGCCAAGTACGGTCGTTACGACGCGGCGTTCAGGCTGTCGGTGCTTGAGCGAATGTGGGAGGAAGGTCTGTCGTATCGGCAGACGGCTGCATTGTTCAATATCCGCAATGCCAGTTGCCTGACGGGCTGGGAGAAGCGCTATCATGCGGGCGGGATAGAGGCGCTCGGCCCACGTCCCAGAGGACGACCCATGTCAAAGCCGCCGTCCCCCGCAGTGCCTGCAGCCAGTGACGAGGCCAAAAGCCGCGAAGAACTGCTGGCTGAGCTGAAGCATCTGCGGATGGAGAACGACTACCTAAAAAAACTGGAGGCCTTAACGCAGGGACACGCGCCCAAAAAGCGCAAGCCGTCCAGGCGTTAAGGCCGTTGCATTCGCTTGAGGGGCTGCTCGAGCTGGCGAAGCTTGCGCGCAGCACGCTGAAAGGGCTGGCCCCTGTGCAATACAGGAACCACCCCTTAAACCTACCAACTCAATGAACCGTCCAACTTTATGGGGTCAGTTCAACAGTGGCGGGCTTTTTATTGCTCAGCCCCTACGTCTCGACACCGGGCTGCGGAACTCAAACGTCGTGATGTCGTCACGGGAAATCCCGATGTCGCTGAGCATGTCGTCTGGTGACTCGCTCAACTCGTCCGTTGCCTTCAACAGCGCCTTCTGCTCGGCTCGATGACGGACCCAATCGGCAAGGGGACCAACTGCGACAAGAGGAAGGTTCACAAGCATAGGAAGGTTCATGAGCATCGGAGCACTCCCTTTACCGCTGCAGGAAACTGAACGTGGCCTACGCCGATACGTCGGTGCGTCTGTGACAAACCTCACAGATCAATCGGGAACGGGCAAAAGGTGCCCGGATGCCTGACGGTGTGTTTTTTGTGTCATGTCGCGTTTCATGTCGCACGGAATTGCCGCGTGTCAGAGAAAGCCCTTTGTAATCAATGGTAGCCACTTGCAACATGGTGCGACATGAAAAAGGGCCCCCGAAGGAGCCCTGTTTCGCTAAACCATTGTTATTCCTATGTAACCAGTTGGAGGCCTCGCCCGGAATCGAACCGGGGTGCAAGGATTTGCAGTCCTCTGCGTAACCACTCCGCCACGAGGCCTCATCGCTCCCGGCGAGCGAACTCAATATGGTGGCAGCGAAAGGTCGTCAAGCGTCCGCGCGGCATTCCGGCGCGCTTTCCTCATCAGCCGCCGCAACGTGGTTCCCGAGCGATTTCAGCGCTTGGCGCACCGGCATATTGGCCGCTCCTCAAGCATGGCTGCGCGACCGGCGAAACTCGAACCCGCAGCTTTACGCAGCGGGTGCAAACTGGCTTTCACCGTAAACGCGCGGCTGACACCAGGGGCTGCCGTTCTCAAGGAGATATTCGAGGGGAAGGTCTGCGGGGGGCTGGAAGCGAAGCGTCCACTGAACCGGGACCGCGCGCCATCGCTTTCAATTTGGCCGGCGACGCCGTTCCCACCAGACGACGAACCGGCGCCGCAGGCGGCGCACCGCGGCAAATTCGTAGGAAAGCACCAAAAGGCCGAGCGGAATCATCCAGAAGCCGAGAATCGGCAGGAAACCGAGAAGGCCGAAAAACACCAGCACGATACCGATGGCGATCCTCAGCCCGCGCGAGCGCGGCATGGTGAACTCGCGCCCGAACACCGAGATTTTCCGCGC
Source organism: Mesorhizobium sp. M1078 (assembly GCF_040318615.1). Classification (NCBI taxonomy): domain Bacteria; kingdom Pseudomonadati; phylum Pseudomonadota; class Alphaproteobacteria; order Hyphomicrobiales; family Phyllobacteriaceae; genus Mesorhizobium; species Mesorhizobium sp. M1078. Next base: position 261,119 of record NZ_JAMYMP010000004.1, on the reverse strand, counting down.
CGGTGCCTGGTTTTCGTCTGCTGCAGTCATGTCGAAAGTCGATCCGGTTGCCTTCGATAAAGCCATATGCGCTAAAGGCTGCAATCGCCTTTCAGGTTCCGCCGACCAAGGTCCGACGGCGCCCAAGACGGCTCATATGTGGTGTCATCCGGCGATTGCCAGAAACCATTGGGTGAAAATGCGCTAAAAAATGCGAAATGCTTCTTTGCAAAGCCGAAAAGGGTTTGCTATAGGCTGCGCCACTCACATGAGAGCCTCTATTCCCCGGTAGCTCAGTGGTAGAGCAACCGGCTGTTAACCGGTTGGTCGCTGGTTCGAATCCGGCCCGGGGAGCCACCGCCTTTTCTAAGCCGTGGTGCGATCTTGTACACTACAGCGCCATTGTCCGCGCACTTCGGTCCGCTTAGCTTCTGCCAGAACGGCTGGTAACAGCTACGAAGCCGATCGAGGCAGTTTGGTGGGCATCGCGCCCCTGCCCTCGCCCGAAGGCAGCCTGATAACGCCCGGTATCATCTATGAAAATACCAAATCGGGAGGACGTTGGTGCAAACCAAGAAGATCATCAATGACGGCAATCGCGCCGTCGACGAGATGCTGGAAGGCATCCTGGCTGCGCATCCCCGCCATCTCAAAGCCGTTGACGGAAGCCCGCGCTCTATCATCGCCCGCGATGGACCGCGCCAAGGCAAGGTAGGCCTTGTCATTGGTGGCGGCTCGGGCCACGAGCCGAGTTTTCTCGGCTTCGTCGGCAAGGGGCTGGCCGACGCGGCGGCGATCGGCAATGTCTTCGCCTCTCCGCCGCCCGACCCGATCCTCGAATGCGCCAAGGCGGCGAGCGGCGGCGCCGGTGTGCTGTTCATGTACGGCAACTATGCCGGCGACGTCATGAATTTCGACATGGCGGCCGAGATGGCCGCGATGGACGACATCGAGGTGCGCACGGTTCTGAGCACCGACGACGTCGCTTCCGCGCCCGTTGGCGACAGGCACAAGAGGCGCGGTGTCGCCGGCAACTTCTTCATCTTCAAGGCGGCAGGCGCTGCCTGCGACCGGATGCTGTCCTTCGACGAATGCGAACGCATTGCCGGGAAGGCCAACGACCACACATTCACCATGGGCGTGGCATTGGCGCCCTGTTCGTTGCCGCAAACCCGCCGGCCGAATTTCGAGATCGGACCCGACGAGATGGAGATCGGCATGGGCATCCATGGCGAACCCGGCATCGCACGAGGAAAACTCAAAACGGCCGACGAGATCACTGACGAAATGCTGGACAGGATTCTCGCCGAGATGGCGCCGGCACGCGGCGAGAAGGTCGCCGTTCTGGTCAATTCGCTGGGTTCGACGCCGCTGATGGAACTCTACATCATGAACCGGCGCGTGAAGCAGAGGCTTGACGATATCGGTGTATCCATTCACGCAAGCTGGGTCGGCAATTACTGCACCTCGCTCGAAATGGCCGGCGCTTCGATTACGCTGCACCACCTCGACGACGAGTTGCAAACGATGCTCGACCACCCTTGCGACTGCGCCATGTTTCGCGCCGGGTAAACTTGGTGAACGGCAAGGAACAAGAGATGACGACAATCGACACCACCCGCCTTGCCGCGATGTTCGCGGCCATCGCCGACGCTATGTCAGCCGACCGGGATCGGTTGTGCGCGCTTGACGGGGTGATCGGCGATGCCGACCACGGCATTGCGATGGAGCTTGGATTTGCCGCGGCACGCGATGCGGTGGCCGCATTGGATACCGGCACCACCGATCCGACCATCTTGCTGAACACGGCGGCGAAGTCGTTCCTCAACGCCGTCGGCGCCTCCTCGGGCCCGCTCTATGCCACGGCATTCATGCGCGGCGCGGCCGCCGTCAAGGGCAAGGCGACGCTCGACGACGCCGACGCGGTCGCTATGTTCCAAGCGATGGCCAGAGGCATTCAGGATCGCGGCAAGGCCGAGCCTGGCGAAAAGACGATGATCGATGCGTGGGCGCCGGCCGCGACGGCTGCGGGCGAGGCACTGGCCGCCGGCAAGGGGCTGGCCGGCAGCCTCGCGGCTGCAGCCGAGGCGGCAAAGGCCGGCGCGGAGGCGACCAAGGCAATGATCGCCACCAAGGGCCGGGCCTCCCGCCTCGGCGAACGCTCGCTTGGCCATATGGATCCAGGCGCGGCGTCCGCCGTAACCGTCATCGAGGCGATGCGGATCGCCTTGACCGGCTAGGTCGGGAGCGAATCCTCAGCGCTTCGCGTCGAGCTTGTCGACAGCCTGCACATTGGCGGCAGAGGGACCGTTCGGATCGAATTCGGAGGCCAGCCACGCATCGGCGATCGATTTTGCCAGTTCGGGGCCGATGACGCGGGCGCCCATGGTGATGATCTGGGCGTTGTTGGATTTCGCAGCGCGTTCCGCCGAATAGGTGTCGTGGGTTAGCGCGGCACGGATTCCGGGCACCTTGTTGGCCGAGATGCTGACGCCGATGCCGGTGCCGCAAAACAGGATGGCGCGATCGAAATTGCCGTCGACAATTTCGTGACCGACCGCGGCGGCGATATCGGCGTAGAATCCGGCCTGGCTGAGATCGACGACCTGCAGTTCTGGCTTGGTGGCGAGATGCTTGGCGATGACATCGAGCAGCGGCTTGCCGGCGCTGTCGGCTCCGAGTGCGATCTTCATGGCAATGAACTCCTTCGTTTTCGTGGTCAGCGCGCGATGGCGGCCGACGCCTTTTTGAGAATGTCGATATAGCCTTCCGCTTGCCATGCCGAGCGGCCGATGAACAGCCCATCGATATGCGGCTGGCCGATCAGTTCGGCCGCGTTACCGGGATTTACGCTGCCGCCGTAGAGCACAAGCGGGGCGGTCGGCAACCGGCTTGCGGCCACCTGTTTGATCAGCGCGTGCTGCTTGTCGGCATAGTCGGCGCTGGCCGGGATGCCGTTTTCGCCGATCGCCCACACCGGTTCATAGGCAAACAGAATTTCCGCCGACAACTCATTGTTTGCGAGACCCTGCAGCGCGCCCAAAACCTGCGCGGTCAGGATTTCGTCGGCGCGGCCGCCCTCGCGCTCGGCCAGCGTCTCGCCGACACAAATCAAGGGTACGAAGCCGTGCTTGACTGCCGCTGCGGTTTTCAGTCCCACGATCTTGTCCGTCTCGCCAAAATGCTCACGGCGCTCGCTATGGCCGAGTTCGATCAGGTCGAGCCCACAATCCCTCAGCATCACCGGCGAAATCTCGCCCGTCCAGGCACCGGCATCGGCCCAATGCATGTTCTGGGCGCCAACCTTGACGCGGGTTTTGGCGAGCGCCGCCTTGACCTGCCGCACCGCGGTGAAGGGCGGAATGACGAAAGGCTGTATCGCCGGATCGAAGCCGGGCACGAAGGCAGCCAATGCCTCGGCGAACTGCAGCGCCTCCGCCAGCGTCTTGTTCATCTTCCAGCTGGTGCCGACCCAATATGGGGTCATTCTTTTCTCCTTCGATCCGAATTCGGATGATGCGTATTTCCCGACTTGTGCGCCGGCGTTTTGCGTCAGGCGCGAGGCTTGAGATCGTTGCGGCCGCTGTCGATATAAGGCGCCCAGAAATCCACCGACTCGCGGATCATGGCAATAACCTGATGATCGACCGGTTCCCTCTCCCGGAAGGAAAGTTCAAGGCAGATCTCATTGTCGGTTCCGCCACCCGCCCGCACGGCATCGAGCAGCTTCTGCGGGATGATCCGGCCATCCTTGTTGTAGGCGGCGGTGAACGGCCAGTGCCCGCCCTTGTTCATCGACGATTGCTTGATGTGGATGATCGGCGATTGCAACGGGAACGCTTTCGCCCAGGCATAGGGATCAGTGTCGTCAGGATTGGGCGAGGTCACGTCGCCATGGTCGATGTCGACCATCATCTGCATCGGGATCGGCAGCTTGGCCGCATCGATGGCGCCCTGCAATTCGACGCAGCTTTCGATCGTGTGGCCAAACTCGCGGCCGACCGACATCGGTTCCCAGAAAAGGTAGGTCAGGCCCGCCGCCTTGGCGTGCTCGGCCACTTCGCGCCAGCATTCGAGCGCGATGTCGAGAAGCGCCGCGCGCCGGGTTGGATCGTCAAAATCCTTGTAGGTGAATATGGCAAACTGCGTGCCCATGCCCGACGCGCCAAGCGCCGCGGAAATGTCGGCAAAGGTCTTGAACCAGTCGACATAATAGCGGCGCACATCGGCATCCGGATGGCCGAAATGATTGAGCCGACCATAGGGACCGGTCATACCCGAAGTGATCCGCACGCCGGTCCGCGCCAGGGCGCTCTTGAACCGGCGCAGGAACTTGGCAATCGTTGCCGCCGGCCAGCCCGGATTGACGAATTCATGCGTCAGCTGCACGTCGCGGATGCCGATGCCATAGGCAATGGCGTCGATCAGATCGTCGGGATCGGCGAAGCGATTGACCAGCGGGTTGGTGTTCAGCGAAAGCGTGAAGGCCATCAGTTCACCGCCGCCATTGTCTTTGTGCACCAGTCTTCGAATGTTTTCCGCTCTTCCGCATTGATATGCAGCCCGTGTTTGGTCCGGCGCTCGAGAACGTCGGCGGCGGTCATCGCCCATTCGGTCTCGAACAGGAAGACAGCTTCGAGCTCATAGAAATCCGGGCCGAAACGACGGCCGAGATCGGCTTCGCCTTTTACGCCTTTCAGCAAGGCGCGCGTGCGCGTGCCGTAGCTGCGGGCATAGTGCTTCACCAGCGACGGGCTAAGCCACGAAAACTCGGCGTGCAGATCGCCCAGGAACTGCTCGAAATCCGCGTTGGGCAGGTCGCCTCCCGGCAGGGGAATTTTGGCTGTCCAGGCCTTCTTCATGGTCGGAAAGAAGGGCTGGATCTTTTCCAGCGCATGTTCAGACAGTTTGCGGAAGGTGGTGATCTTGCCGCCGAACACAGAAAGCAGCGGCGCGCCACCGTTCGGAGCGTCGAGTTCGAAGATGTAGTCGCGCGTCACCGCGCTCGGGTTGTCGGCATTGTCGTCATAGAGCGGCCGCACGCCCGAGAAACTGTAGACCACGTCCTGCGCGGTGAGTTGGCGCTTGAAGTAGCGGTTGACCACCTTGATCAGATAATCGATTTCGCTGGCTTCGGCCGCCACTTCTTCGGGCCGACCTTCATAAGGAATGTCGGTGGTGCCGATCAGCGCCAGATCGTTCTCATACGGGTTGACGAAGATCACCCGCTTGTCGTTGTTCTGGATGAGATAGGCCTGCCGTCCCTCCCAGAATTTCGGCACGACGATATGGCTTCCTTTCACCAAGCGAACGTTGCGGGTGGAATTCTGTCCAGCGACGCGGCTGACGATGTCATTCACCCATGGCCCGGCCGCGTTGACCAACCCGCGTGCGCGGGCCCTCGTCACAGCACCCGTGCGGCCATCCTGCATGTCGATCGACCACAGGCCGCCTTCGCGCCTGGCGGCAATACAGGCCGTGCGCGTGAAGACTTTTGCGCCACGCTGACTGGCGTCGAGCGCATTGAGCAACACCAGCCGTGCATCATCGACCCAGCAGTCCGAATATTCGAAGCCTCGTTTGAATTCATCCTTGATCGGCGCTCCTTCCGGCGCGGTTCTCAAATTCAGCGTCCTCGTTCCCGGCAGGCGCTTGCGGCCGCCAAGATGGTCGTAGAGAAACAGCCCGAGCCGGACCAGCCATGCCGGCCTGTCTTCGGGGCTGTGCGGCAGCACGAAGCGCATCGGCCAGATGATGTGCGGCGCCGCCTCAAGCAGCACCTCGCGCTCGATCAGCGCCTCGCGCACCAGCCGGAACTCGTAGTACTCGAGATAGCGCAGGCCCCCATGCACCAGCTTGCCGGAACGCGAGCTGGTGCCTTGCGCCAGATCGTCCTTCTCGCACAGGATGACCGACAGCCCGCGACCCGCGGCATCGCGCGCTATACCGGCGCCGTTGACGCCACCGCCGATCACGAAGAGATCGACAATATCCGTTGTATCGCTCAAGACTTAGCTCCTGTGCGGTGCGCCATCGATTTCCACACCGGATGCAGCGCCTGACGCGCCGCGACAAAGGACGGAAACAGCGCATCGTAGGTTTGCGAAAGCGCCTCGTCATAGGCGTCGCATTCGCCCAGCAGCGGCGTCACCCACTCGGCGCAGCAAACATCCATCGAGCGATAGACGCCAAGCCTGACCGCGGCCATCATCGCCGCACCCGCGGCGCCGGCTTCCTGGCGGCTGCTGGTCCTGACTTGCGCGCGGGTCGCCGCAGCGATGATACGGCGCAGCGATGGGCTGCGCGCGGCGCCGCCAGACAGGCGGATTTCGCCGGGCACGCTGCCCATGGCCTGGTAGCAATCGCGGGCCGCGAAGGCCAATCCTTCGAGAACTGCGCGCGCCAGATCGCCAAAACCGTGCTTGACCGAGAGGCCGATGAAGCCCGCGCGTGCGTCGGGGTCAACGAACGGTCCGCGTTCGCCGGCAAGCGAGATATAGGGCTGATAGACCAGCGATCCCGGCTCCGATCCCTCGACCCAGACATCGAGCGCTTTCAGCAGCTCGTCGCGCGAAGGTTTTGCGCCGCTGGCGGTCAGCACGTCGCGCGCCAGGCCAAGCAGCCAGTCGATGTTGAGCGTCGCCGCCATGTTGGATTGCAGTTGCGCATACGCGCCAGGAACCGGCATGGCGATCGTGTAGCCTGATGCATCGTCGTTGAGAACGACGTCGTCGGCAGTGCGCGCCAGGCGTGTGTGGATGCCGGTCGAGCCGATGACCGTGCAGCCGACATTGCCGCTTGGATCATAGAGGCCGGCGCCAAGCGCGGTGCTGACCATGTCGACATAGCCCAGCACCACCGGCGTGCCCTCAAGCAGGCCGGTCTCATTTGCTGCCGACGCAGAAAGCGGATGATGGTCGGTCGTGCCTTCGAGCATTGGCGGCAGCAGCCGGCGGTGCGACGTCAGATCGAGAATGTCGAGCACCTCGTCGGAATAGCTGCGCGAGCGGAAATCGCCGAAGGTGAATGTTCCCTCCGAAGGATCGGTGGCGCGCTCGCCGGTCATCTTGAAATAGAGCCAATCCTTGCAGTGAAAGGCATTGGCGGCGCGCTCCAGGATTTCCGGGCTGTTTTTCTTCAGCCAGCTGAGCTGAGCGCCCTGCTGGCAGGCGTTGAGCCCGGTGCCGGTGATCGCGAACCGCGTGCGATCCCGGGGATCGCCGCGCATCTCGTCCACCAGATGTCCGGCGCGCGCATCGAGCCAGAGCCAGGCGCGCCCGACCGGCATGCCGTCGCCATCGATCAGCCAGGTGCCGTCGCCCTGCCCGGTGACCGCGACGGCCGCGGTTCGCCGCGCGAGGTCTGGAATTTTCGTCGCCAGATCGAGAACGGTCAGCACCATGTCGCGCCAGGTCTGATCAAGGTCCTGCTCGGCGCCGCCGCCTTCCAGCGTGACGAAGCTGTTGGTCACCGACGCCATGGTAAGCTGCCGCCCCGAGAGATCGAAAGCGACCGATTTGATCACGGACGTTCCCGCGTCGATCCCGATCAGCAGGTCTTTCATGCCGCACGTTCCGGATGATTATGAAGGCAATTCACAAGGAGCAGTCTTTATTGTCTGGAGCCGTGGAAGAGCCAGGGAGTGTCCGCAAAGGACACCCCCTGAGCACGTTTTATTCCGACAGCACGAAGGGTGCGGTGTACTTGTCCACATTGTCCTTGGTGATGAGCAGGCAATCGAACAGCTGCTTCTCGCTGGTGGCGCCAGTAGCGCCCGTCTTGATGAACGAGTCGGCCTGCTGCACGGCCTTGGCCGAGAAGATGGCCACCGGCTGAAGCACGGTGTACTGCAGTTCGCCGGACTTGATGGCCGCAACCGCATCCGGGGAACCGTCAAAGCCGCCGACCTTGATGCCGGCGAGCTTGCCAGCTTCCTTCAGCGCCGCAACTGCGCCAAGCGCCATTTCGTCGTTGCCGCTGATCACGGCGATGATGTCGGGATTGGCCTGCAGCATGCTCTGCATCTTGTCGTGTCCCTGGGTGCGATCCCAATTGGCGACCTGCGAAGCGGCCTTTTCGAGATCCGGATACTGGCTCAGCACGGTCGCGTAGCCGTTCGAGCGCGTGGCGGCGTTGTTGTCCGACGGGGCGCCGAGCAGTTCGACATACTTGCCCTTTTCACCGACCGCCTGCACCCACTGCTGGGCACCGAGAGCCGCACCCTGCGCGTTGTTGGAGACGAGCTGTCCCTTGGCGAGGCCTTCCTGGTTGATCTCGGCATTGACGAGGAAAACCGGGATGTTGGCGGCAATCGCCTTCTTCACCGCGCCGACCGAACCATCGGCATTGGCCGGGTCGAGGATGATCGCCACCGACTTGTTGGTGATGGCGGTGTCGATCAGATTGCTTTCGGTATTGGTGTCGCCCTTGTGGGCGGCGACGTTGGCTGTATAGCCAAGCTTTTCGGCTTCGGCCTTGGCAACGTTGCCTTCGGTCAGCCAGTAGGGGTTGGCCGGATCGTTGACGATGATCGAGATCAGGCCCGCGGCCGATGCGGCTGCGCTAAACCCGACCACCATCGCGGCGGCAAGCAAACTTCTAAGCACGATTTTCATGTACATTCCTCCAATGATTTTACGCGGTCTTGCTGCCAGTCAGCTGGCAGTCTTCCCTTGGGCAGGATTGGCCGGTTCGGCCTTCCCCCGTTTCTGAGAAGTCGGTTGGCCGCCCGTCGAAGCTGGAAGCTTGCTACGGCGGCGATACTGAACGGCATTGAGGAGCACGGCGAGCACGATGACGGCGCCGGTGAACACTGTCTGCCAGTAGGATGAGATGCCGATGATCACCAGACCGTCGGACAGGAAGCCGATGACGAAGGCTCCGAGCAGGGTGCCGCGAATGTTGCCGCGCCCGCCGGTGAGTGCGGCGCCGCCGATGACGACGGCGGCGATGGCCGTCAGTTCGTAAGTGGTGCCAGCGGTCGGTCCGGCCGAGGTCAACTGCGAGGACAGGATCAGGCCGGCAATGGCGGCACAGATGCCTGAAAGCACATAGACCGAAATCTGCACAGTCTTGACCGGAACGCCGGAGAGTTCGGCGGCGCGCTCATTGCCGCCCGAGGCGTAGAGCCAGCGTCCAAAGGCGGTGCGGTTCAGGACGATGCTGCCGATCAGCGCGATGACCGCCAGCACCACCACGCCGGTCGGCACGCCGAACAGGCGGTTGAAGCCGAGAGCATCGAAACCGGTGTTGCCCAACTCCGGCTTGCCGCCGAGATTGTTGTAGGTCAGGCCGCTGGTCATCAGCAGTGCCAGGCCGCGCGCCATGTACATGACGCCGAGCGTGGCGACAAAGGCCGGAACCTTGAACCGCGCGATCAGCACGCCGTTGATAAGCCCGACGGCCGCACCCAGCATGCAGGCCAGCACCGCGACCACCCAGACCGGCGGGTAGAGAACGACGCCCAGCCAGGTCAGCGTCACGCCCTGCATCAGAAACCCAGCGACGACGCCGGCAAGCCCGAGCGTCGACCCCACCGACAGGTCGATGCCGCCGTTGAGGATGACGAGCAGCATGCCGACGGCGAGAATCCCGAAGATGGCGACATGCGAGGCCATGGTCAGGAAATTCGCCACCGAGAGGTAATAGGGCGACAGGATCGAGAAGACGACAATGATGACGATCAGGGCAAAGAAGGCCCGGCCTTCGAGCAGCAGCTTGGCCACGTCGAAGCCCTCGCCGCCCGCATTGGGGCTGGACTGTTTGCTGGCCTGGCTGACATCGCTCATGGGTCGGGGCTCCGAAATTCTATGGTCAGGCGACCACGGCTTCGCCGGAGGCGGCCATGATCTGCTCTTTGGTGGCGTTGGCGCCGAATTCGGCTGAAATCTTGCCGCGCCGCATCACGACGATGCGATGGGCGACGCTGAGGCACTCATTGACCTCCGAAGTCGAGAAGACGACCGCCAAGCCTTGCGCGGCGCGCTCGCTGAGCAAGCGAAAGACTTCGGCCTTGGCGCCGACATCGATGCCGCGGCTCGGCTCGTCGAGAAGGATGACCTTGGGATCTGTCGTCAGCATCTTGCCGATGACGACCTTCTGCTGGTTGCCTCCCGACAGCGATCCGATCATGGCGTTGCCGCCCGCGGTCTTGATGGTCACCTTGCGGATCGAATCGTCGATCAGTGCGCGTTCCCTCGGCCGGGAGAGGAACAGGCCTTTCGCGAACGCCTCGATGCTGGCAAGCGACAGATTGCGGCCGACGGTCATGGTCTGAACCAGGCCATCGCGCTGGCGATCCTCGGGGACCAGAACCAGACCTCGGGCGATGCGCTGGGCAATGGTCAGCCCCGAAACGTCCTCACCCTCCAGCAGCGCCCGCCCGCCCGCCATGGGCACACGGCCGGCGACGGCCTCCAGCAATTCCGTGCGGCCCGCGCCCATCAGCCCATAGATGCAGACGATCTCGCCCGCTTTGACATCCAGCGACAGATGATCGACGACGTAGCCTGAACCCGAAGCGTCGGTGACGCTGACATCCTCGATCGAAAGCGCCACCGCGCCGAACTCGTGGCCGGTCGGCGGCGAGCCGAGATCGAAATTCTCGCCCACCATGTTGCGGACGATCCATTCGAGGTCGATGTCCTTGGCCTCGGCCGTTGCCGTGATCGCCCCGTCACGCAGCACGACGGCGTAGTCGGTGATCTGCAGCGCCTCTTCGAGGTGATGCGAGATGTAGACGATGGAGACACCGCGGCTGGTCAGATCGCGGATCACCTTGAACAGCACCTCCACCTCGGTCGCACTGAGTGCGGAGGTCGGCTCGTCCATGATCAGGATGCGGGAATCGACCGACAGCGCGCGTGCGATCTCGACGATCTGTTGCTGCCCCAGGCGCAGGTCCTCGACCAGGGTCATCGGATCGATGTCTTCTTCGAGGTCGGCCATCAGCGCCCGCGCCTGGCGCGCCTCCTCGGCGAAGTCGAGGCCGGTTCTGGTGCGCAGTTCGCGGCCCATGAAGATGTTGTCGCGAACGCTCAGATTCGGCGCCAGGCTGAGCTCCTGGTGGATGATCGAAATGCCGCGATCGCGCGCGTCCGAAGACGAGGCAAAGCTGACGAGATTGCCGTCGAGCACGATGTCGCCGGATGTCGGCGTCACCACGCCGGACAGGATCTTCATCAGCGTCGATTTGCCGGCGCCATTCTCTCCGAACAGGGTGGTGACCTTGCCGCGATGGATGTCGAAGTTGACGCCCTTGAGCGCGTGGACGCCGCCATACGACATGACGACATTGCGCGCCGAAAGCACGGCATCGCCAGTCGCGGGTTCTGTGCCGGCAGTCATTGTCATTTGACGTCCAGCCTCACCGGTGTGACCAGCCAGCTCTTCGGATTGACCAGCTTGAAGACGCCGACCACCGCTATTGTCTTGCCGGTCAAGGCACTGGTATCGACTTTCGCCAGCACCTCCTTCTTCATCTCGTTGTTCAGCGCCGAGCCGGCGTCCTGATACTCGATCTGGTTGGTGAACTGACCAAAGGTGATCTTGCCGGTGGCGTCGCGAAGCTCGGTTCCGTTGATCGCCGGCCCAGTCTGTACGCGGACGGTCAACGTGTCCGGCAAACCGTCGACGGCGACCTTGTAGATGCCCGATTTTCCCTCGCCGACGACGCCGGTGAACTTGACCGAGATGACCGGTCCGACTCCCGCCGGTACGCCATATTCCTTTTCGGCCGTCGCCCTGTCCTTGGCGATCGCCGTCGCCACCGTCGCGGCGTCGGCGGCACGCGCTTCGACATCGGCTTGCACCTTGGGGAATTCAGATTTGCCGTAGTCGGCGGCCGAAAACACGGCGTTGCGAACATCGCCGGCAGAGCCGATCTTGATCACCTTGGTGTCGAGCGCCATGGCGCCGAGCAGAACCAGAGCCGCGGCGCTGGCAAGGACCCGGCGCAGGTTGGGCGAAGCTTGCCGGGCGGTGGCAGCCTTCGCGCTCATGATGCAACCACCAGCGATTTTCCGTTGTCACGCATTCGAAGTTCCTCCGTTCACGCGGCGCTTCGCGGCCCCGGCTGCATCGTCGAGCTCGACCAGCGCGCGGGCCGTGCATTCGTCGGTGATCAGGCCGCTGAGATAACGGCTTTCGAGTACTGCCTTGATGGCGCGCACCTTCACCTTGCCGCCGGCGACGGCAACGATCCTGCGGCCCTTCAACTGATCGCGCGGAAGCGCCAGTATTCTTTCCGACAGGGCCGTTTCGACCGGACGCCCCTTGTCGTCGAAGAAATGCGCCAGCAATTCACCGACGCCGCCGTCCCGCTTGACCTCATCGATTTCGGAAGGCTCGATCATGCCGGTGGCGACCAGCGACGCCTCCCGCTCGGCCGTGCCTATTCCGACGAACATCAGGTCGGACCGGCTGGCGAGAGCGAACACATCGCTGATGCCGCGTTGGCCAAGCAGCACTTCACGGTCCTCGGCGGTATTGGCGACAAAAGGCACCGGCATGACAAAGGCCTGCGCGCCTGTCCGCTCTGCCAGGCGATGCATGACGTCGTGCGGGTTGGCGGCGAATTTGCGCGTCACGCCGCCAAGCAGCGAGACGAAACGGATGTGAGCAGCAGTTGCGCGCGTCAGATATTCGACGCTGGCGGCAAGCGTGCGGCCATGGCCGACGCCGATCAGCATGTCTTCGCCGCGATCGATTTCGCGCTTCAGGAACTGGGCGCCTGCAATGCCCAGCCCCTTCAGCGGCAGTTCGTCCTGATCGAGATCGGGAACCACCTCGCAATAGTGGAGCCCATAGGCGGCGATCAGGCGCTGTTCCAGGTCGACGCATTCGGCGACGTCGCCGTCGATGAAGACCCTGACCAGACCTTCCTGGTTGGCCTTGGTGATCAGCCTATGCGCCTTGAGGCTGGTCAGGCCAAGCCGCTTGGCCACCTGGGCCTGGGTCAGACCACCGGCATAGTGCAGCCAGGCCGCGCGCGTGGCGAGGCTGGACTCATGGTCGCGGTTTGCGCTTCCGCCCGAATTCAAGCCATCCCCTCCCCAGGCGATAATATTATCTTTGTGTGCAAAAATTTTCATACCTTTGCATCGCTGTCAATCCTCCGCAGATGGTTGCCTCAGCCGATGTTCGGCAGCCAACGCGGGCCTATTAGAAGCTAAGCATATAATCCGACCATACGGCAGTGTTAATTTAACGTCAATTTGTGTTACCTCATCCAGGTGACGGCATGAACCCGTAGGGCGCGGCAAAATCCCAATCCGGGTGCAAAATGGGAAGGTTGATGCACACGGCGCAACAAGGGCAAATCGATCGGATTGCATCAGGAAAAGCTAAGGTGTCGGCGATGGAGCGATCAGTCCAGCCGCATCAGGTTCCTGCCCTCGAGCTCGACAACAGCGGCTTCGACCTCCCGCGCCAGGCGCTCGGTGCTCCACCCCAACGCCCGCCCGGCGATCGCGGCAATCTCCTGCAGGTCGCGGCTCGTCAACGAGCCGCCTATCGCCAACGTGCTGCGGCGCATAACGACATCGGCCAGATGTTCGACGAATTCGTTGCGCACGATGTAGTCGATTTCCGCCTTGCCGTAGCCGTCCGAGTCCGGCAGACGACCCTCATCATCCGACCCATGCCTGGCGATCTCAACGGCTCTGGTCCCGTAGCGCGACAGCAATTGATCAAGGCGCCCTTCCCCGGCGCCTGTTGCCTGCTGTGCCTCGGCCAGCCAGTCCGCGCGGGCCGTGGCGTTGGCCGGGAAATCCCTCCCGCCGCCGATCGGCATGGCTCGCGTCGTCACCTTGCGGCTGCGCTGCAAGCGCTTGAGTACGGTATCAGTGACTTCCTCGGCAAAGCCGCGGAACGTCGTCCATTTGCCGCCGACCAGCGAAATGACTGCAAAGGGCCTGTTGCCGTCCGGCTCGGCAACGGGCGCCGAATGATCGCGGCTGATCAGTCCGGGCGTCGCTGCTTCAGACGTCGGCAGCGGCCGGATGCCGCTATAGGCGTAGACGATCTGGTCGCGCTCGAACGCCATGCCCGGCAGCAGCGTTCGCACGCTGTCGAGCAGATAGTCGACTTCTTCGGGTTCGCAGCGGACCGCGTCCGGATTGTCGGCCTTGATGTCGGTCGAGCCGACCAGCGCCAGGCCGAGATAGTCGTAGACCAGGCAGATGCGGCCGTCATCGGCCTCGAAATAGAGCATGCGCCCGGCGAGGCTTTTGACCAGTTCGTCATGCCTTAACAGGATATGCGAGCCCTTGGTGCCGCCGATCATCTTCGATGGAGCACCAAGCAGCGCGTTGACGTCGTCGATCCACGGACCGGCGGCGTTCACCACCAGCTTCGGCCGCACCGAAAAGGCCGCGCCGTTTTCCGGCTGGAATGTGAGCACGCCATTGGCTGAAGCCGCCAGTGTCGTGTAGTTGGCACCGGCAGACGCCGCGTGAGCCTGCAAGCCGTCGAGGATCAGTTCCAGCACCAGCCTTTCCGGGTGACTTATCTTGGCGTCGTAGTAGGTGCCGGTGGCGACGATCGCCGGATTGAGCGCCGGCATCTCAACAAGCGCCTGCCGCCGCCCGACCATGCGGTGGCGCGGCATGACCTGGTTTCGTGAACCGTAGAAATCGTAGATCATCAAGCCGATCTTGATCAGTATGGCGCCGCGGCTGCGCGGCGCGCTGGTCGAGCCGAACAGCGTTCGCAACGCCGCGAGCATGCCCTTGCTCCACGAGAAGATCGGGATGACGGTCGGCAGCGGGCTGACATAGTGCGGCGCGTTTTGAAGAAGCAGATTGCGTTCGAGCGTCGACTGCGCCACCAGCCCGAACTCGCCGGTCTCGAGATATTTCAAGCCGCCGTGGATGAGCCTCGACGGCGCGGCACTGGTGCCCGAGCCGAAATCCGCCTTTTCGACGATCAGGCAGCTGACACCTTGCGCGCACAGATCGCGAAACAGCCCAGCCCCGTTGATGCCGGCGCCAAGAATGACGACGTCGACTTCGCCGGTCCCGGCCATCGCGGCGAGACGCCCGGCGGGATTGTCCGCCCCGGCTCCATCTGCTGGGTTCATGGCGCCTTCGTCTTGACGATGCGCAACTTCACCCCCGCCCGCTCGAGGCTCTGCGCCTGCGCATCGCCCAGGCCCTCGGTCACCAGCACGGCGTCGAAACTGGTCAGATCGTCGAAGACATGCAGCGCGATCTGGTCGAATTTTGCGTGGTCGACCAAAAGGATGCGCTTCACGGAGGCGGTCATCATCGCCTGCTTGACCCGCACGACATTCGGATCCTGGATGAAAGCCGTGGTTCCGGTGACGGCCGAAGCCGAACAGATCAGCACATTGGCGCGCAACTGCGCCACGGCGTTCTCGCAGACGATGCCGATATAGGCATTGTAGGTGCCGTGATACTGGCCGCCGAGGCAGATGAAATCGATATCGTCGACATTGATCAATTGGCCCGCCGTCGAGACGCTGTTGGAAATGACGGTCAGCGGCTTGACGTCGAGCAGCAGCGTCGCGACCGCGTTTGCCGTCGATGAATCGTCCAGCATCACCACCTGGCCGGCCTCGATATAATCCAGTGCCGCCCGCGCCAGTGCATCCTTCTCGGCTCGATTGACGGTCACCCGGTAGCGGAAAGCGCTCTCGTAGAGGCCGGAAGGCTGGACCGTCACCGCACCGTGCAGCTTGCGCAGCACGCCCTGCTGCGCCAGCCGGTCGATATGCCGGTGGATGGTCATGCGCGACACGCCGAAATGCTCGACCAGATCATCGATGCGCACCTGGCCGAGCTTGATCACATAATCGGCGATCTCTTCGCGTCGTTCGTCGGCCTTGATCATGCGTTTACCCCCGCCAGCCTTTCGATATCAGGCCAATGCCACTTCAGCTGCTCGGCTATGCGGCAGTAGAGCGAAAACCGCTCATTGAACACAGCACTGGAGGCGGGCACGGTTTGGTACGTCCGCGCCGTCATGCCGATCTGCCTTGCACCCTCTTGCGGCGTCTTGAACAAGCCGACCGCAGCGCCTGCGCAAAGCGCGGCACCGAGGGCCGCGGTCTCATCCGTCGAGGTGACGGTGACCGGGGCGTTCAGCACGTCGGCAAACATCTGGACGAAAGCAGGATTACGCGAGCCGCCCCCGGTCAGGCGGATCTCGCTGACGGCAAAGCCGTCGCGCAAGGCCTCGACATGGGTGCGGTGATTGAAGGCGATGCCTTCCAGAACCGCCTTCAGCATGTCGCCGCGATTGTGCCAGCCATGCAGGCCGACAAAGCTGCCGCTGGCCAAATCGCCATAGGGAGAGCCGAACAGATAGGGATGAAACAGGATGGTCGAAGGCTTCTTCAACGCCGCGTCGATCTCTCCCGCCAGCAATTCGTGGAGGGAGCCGCCATCCGTCCTGTCCTGCTCCGCGCGGCAAAACGTGTCGAGAAACCAGTCGTAGTTCGCGGTCGAGGCCGGCGAGATCGACATGTTGTTCCAACGGCCCGCGTCGATGGCGTTGCGGCAGAACCAACGCCGGTCGACGCGCGGTTGCGAAGAGACGACTTCATTGATGGAATAGGTGCCGGCGACGATGGCGAGCACGCCGTCTTCATGGCCGCCCATGCCAAGCGCCGAGGCGGCCACGTCGTGCAGGCCGCAGGCGACCGGTGTTCCCTTGCGAAGGCCGGTCCTTTCGGCGGCATCGGCTGTGACTTGACCGGCGATGTCAGCGGAATGCGCCACCGGCGGCAGCGCGTTGAACAGATCCTCCAACCCGAAGATGCGCAGCGCTTCAGGCGCATAGGCTTGCGTGCGAAAATCCGTGAATGAAGTGCTGGCCTCCGTGCGGTCGGTCCCGATCGTGCCGGTCAGGCAAAAGCGCAGCCAGTCCTTGCAGGCCAGCACATGGCCGATGCGGCCATAGCGATCAGGATCGTTCTGCTTGAGCCATGCCAGCAGCGCCGACGGCGCAGAAACATGCGGCGTCTGGCCTGTCGTCGCCAGCGCATCGGTGAAAACGGTACCGGCGGACCACCTGTCGACAATGTCGCCGGCGCGGCTGTCGAGCGACAGGATGCCTGGTCCCAAAGGCTGACGATCATGATCGAGCAGATAGAGACCATCGCCATGCGCGGTCGCCGCCACCGCCTGGATGTCTTCCGCCGGCCTGCCGGAGAGCGCGATCGCCTCCTTGATGGCGTCGGCGGTTGCTTGCCACAGGCCTGACATGTCGCGCTCCACCCAGCGCGCGTGGGGCATCGATTGCGGCACCCGGCGGCGCGCCACTGACAATTGCGTGCCGTCGGCATCGAAGATGACCGCCTTGGTGACCGTGAGGCCGTTATCGATTCCGAGCAGGCTGGGCATGATCACCGCCTCTTTCAGCAACTGGCGATTGCTACAGGGCGATCCTGTAGTCTGATGCAAGGGCGAAACACATGGCGACAACCCGATTGAGCAAGGGGGACAAACGGCAAAAGCACCTTGCCGCAACAAAGAACTCATATCTTTATGTGAATTTAACGTCAACATACGCGACAAAAGCCTTCGGCGCCAGTCGAGGACGGATAGAACTCGCGGTTGCCGGAGCGACGCGTTGTCAGCTGCTAAGGCCGTCGCGGATGGCGCTGAAATAGCGGTCGGTTCCGACCTGCCCGCCCTTGAGCGCCACCTCCAGCCCATCGATCGCCTCAATACGCGAGTGAGCGACGCAAAGCGGCGAGCCCGGCGACGCCGGCAGCGGCATCCGCACCGTCAGCGCACCGACGCCCATCTGGCCGAGAGCGTGGCTCGACGTGTCGCCTCCGGCTATGACCACGCGCTGCAACTTCTGCTCGATCGTCAGCGCGCGAAGCAGTTCGCCGAGGCCGCGACCAAGCTTGTGGCGGGCGCCTTCCTGGCGGTCGATTTCGCCCCCCCTGTCGGCCGTGGGTCCAAGGGCCGTGTAGAGTACGACGCTGCGCCCGGCTTCCAGACTGGCGCGACCGGCTGCCGTCGCGCGTGCGATCGCATCTCCGGAAGCTTCGGAGATCAGTTCGACGGGATCGACCTCGATGCCATCGAAGCCGTCGGTCAAAGCGTGCCGGATCTGTCGTTCGGTCGTCGGCGAACAACTGCCCGAGACGACCGCGATCCGGTCGGCGGCACCTGGCGGCGAAAATCCTGGCTCAGCTCTGACTGTCCCACTCGACACCCATTCGGCCAGCAGCGCATATTCGATCCCGGACGAGCCGACGACGAACGAACCGCCCGGCTTGCGGGCGCGCCATATCCCCTTGCCGGCAAGCGCCTGCGTCTCGAGGCTGTCGACATCGACAAGTACGATGTCGGTGCCCTCAGCGAGCAAGCGGTCGAAGGCTTCCGAGCGCGACACCGACTGCAACGTCGCGAGATCGACCAGCCCCGATGTGAGCTCCGTCTGCCGCGACAGATGGATCAGCAGGTCGGATTCATCCATCGGCGTCGTCGGGTGGCGGCTCATCACCGGATGGCGGTCGATGCGGAAATACTTTTCGCGATAGGCCGCGAATAGATGACCGAAGGCAGTGTAACGCTTGAGCTGCGGCGCCCCGACCAGCAGCGGCACGCTGTCCTGCGCGAAGACCGAGCGGCCGATCTCGATGGCGCGACCGATGCTGCCGATGGTCGGGCTGGAATCGAAGGTCGAGCAGACCTTGTAGTGACAGAGAGCTGCGTTGAGCGTCTTCAGCCAGACGAAGGCACTCTTGAGATGGGTGTCCATCCATTGCGGGGTTTCGCTGCGGCTGGTGCCGGCCAGGCCAACGGCTCGGCAATGTGCGAACTGCGCAAGCATGGCCGCGTCCGGCTGGCGCATAAATAGCACGGTCGGCACGCCGCCGAGTTCGAGCGCTTCCATGACGTCGGTCGAGCCGGTGAGGTCGTCGCCATAATAGCTGAGAAGCAGGTCTTGCATTGCTTCAGGCCGCTTTGCCGTCGCCGAATTTTTCGATCGACCGCGCCAGCTCCGGATGGCTCAAGGCGAAATCCGCCAGCGGAATGCCGTCGACCGCCGCCTGCCAGGCTTGCTGCACGGCACGCACCCCGGCGCCCGGTCCATCCGGATGGCTGACGATGCCGCCGCCGCACAGATAGAGCAGATCGACCGTCCGGCCGGTCCGTTCATAGGTCTCGGGCGCTTGCCCGCCCCATTGGCCGGAGCCCGCCACAGGCAAGGCGCAATCCTCAGGGGCAAAAATCGGCGTCGTCACCGCCTTGAAGGACTCGACGAAAGACGCGTCCGGCTCCCAGTATTTCGATTGGATGCCGTTGATCTGGAACTGGTCGACGCCGAGCAGCCGCCAGAACTGTTGCCAGACCTTGAAGTTCATACCGAGGCCGGGATGGCGGGTGAGGATGTCCCAGCCGTTGCGATGAGCGTGAAGCACCAGGCTGGAGCGTTTTCTCAAGAAGGCCAGGCCACCGAAACCGACGGAGTTGATGTTGACCACGGCGCAATTTCCGCCGGCCTTGGCCACCAGATCGTGATTGCGCATCATCTCGTCCGGGTCGGCATGCGAGATGCCGAAGGCGTACATCACCTTCTTGCCGGTCCTCTGCTCGTGGTCGAGGATCAGCGGCATGATTGCCTTTACCCGCTCCGCCAGCGGCGAATAGGCTGGGCTCATCAGCTTCTCATCGTCCTTGATGAAATCGACACCGGCGGCGATCAGCTCGCCCACCATCGCGGCGGTTTCGGGGGGCCGCAGCCCCAGCGCCGGCTTGACGATGGTGCCGATGATCGGCCGATCCGTGACACCTGTCAGCCTGCGGCTGCCGGCGACGCCGAATTGCGGACCTGGATGCGCGCCGCGGAATTGCTCCGGCAGCTTCATGTCGACAACGCGAATGCCGGTTAGGCCCTTGATCGAATAGGCGCCGCCGATGGCAATGGTCATCAGAGCCGACAGGTCGTGGCCGATGGCATCGAATGGAAAGGCGATGTCGACATCCGCGCGCTTGAACGGCCCGTTACCGGCCTCGGGAATGGAGGGGCGAAGTGCGTCCGGCAGGTGCCGAATGGCCAGGACACGCGCGGCCACCCGGGCTTTCAGTTCCTCGGTCTCGCCGGGCAGCGCGACGAAGGTTCCAGACGACTGGTCGCTGGCGATCTTGGCTGCCAGCGTCTCGATGCTGCCTGATGTCTCGATGCGGTAGGTGAGCGTGATCATGGTTCGTTGTCTGAGGCCGCAGGGGGTTCGAAAAGAGTTCCTTGATCGTCGGAATCTGGTATAATGAGTACATAAGCTTTGCAAGCAATATCCTGTCTGGCGGCTATGGGCGATCGGGGCGACAGCCATTCCGGGAACAGCTGCGGCAGTGTTAGATAGACACAGGTCAAGGGAGTGATTCGCGACGATGAACCGTTCGGAGCCGATCGTCCGGCGCAAACTTTCCGACGAAGTGTTTTTGCGGCTGAAGCGCCTGATCACCAGCGGAGAATTGACGCCGGGCGACGACATGCCGTCGGAGCGCGAGTTGATGGAGCGCTTCGAGGTCGGCCGTCCCGCGATCCGCGAGGCGATGCAGGCGCTGAGCAATATGGGCCTCGTCGCGATCTCGCATGGGGAACGCGCCAAGGTGCTGCAGCTGACCGCCAAGTCGATCATCAAGCAGGTCGATGGCGCAGCCAAGATCATCCTGTCGTCGTCGAAGGACACGTTGGAACACCTGAAAACGGCGCGCATCTTCTTCGAGCGCGGTATGGTCAGGGAAGCCGCCGAAAACGCCACTGCCGAGGACGTTGAGCAGCTGCGGGCCACAATTGCCGAACAGCGTGGCTTTCGCGGCGATTCCGAGGCTTTCATTTCAGCCGACATGAAGTTTCACACCCAGATCGCGGCCATTTCAGGCAACCCGATCTATATCGCCGTCAGCGAGGCGATGCTCGGTTGGCTGAAGGAATATCACACCGAAATGCTGATCTGGACCGGCAAGGAACAGTTCACGCTGACCGAGCATGAAGAGATCATCGGCCGCATCGAGAAGAAGGATGCCGACGGCGCCGAGAAGGCGATGATCAAGCACCTCGAGCGCTCGCGCGCGCTTTATGTGATGAACTCCGGCAACTGATTTCAGCCGATCCGCGTGATCGCGTAAGGGGTCATCACCAGTTGGCCTCGGCCAAACGCTGAGATGTCGACCGTCACGTCGTCCGCCGTCAGGTTCGCCAGCCACGCCACGGTCTTGCCCGAAGCGGAGCGGCCGGCCAGCGCCAGCACCTTGGTCTCGTCGCTCGTTTTCGTCGCCACATACGTAAGGCCGGCCAGTTCGCAAAGCCCCTTGATGGCATCGAAGATCGGCCGAGGCGATCCTTCCGCGACGGGTTCGCCGGATGCTGCGAGCACGCCGAAAGGCCCGGCGAAGCCGGACAGCGTGAGCAGTTCCAGCCCGGCCGGCGCGACACGCGCGGCATAGCCGATCGCCCATGCGGCTGCGAACAGGCCGGCATGGCGAGGGTCGCGATCGGCCATGGCGATGCGCTGGCCCCCGGGATTGCCCTTGGTCGCGCCGCCATAGGGGTTCTGGCGCATGGCGATCGTCGATGGACCGATGCGGTAAGGCTTTTCCCCGAAGATCGCCCGCGCCGACGCGGTGATGAAGGGCAGCGCCTCCAGCGACTGCATGACGCTGAGATCGTCGGCGGCGTGCACGATCGGGCACGTGCAGTGGGTGACGAAATCGAGTTGGCCCGCCGGCACGCGCTTGCGGTTGAGCTCGGTGAAATAGCTGAACATGCCGCCGCCGAGCCGGATATCGGGAAAGGCGCGACAGGCCGCGGCATAGACGTCTTCGAGCGGCGGACAGTCCGGCCACGCGCTGCCCGGCGGTGTCGACTGCCGGTCAACCGAAGGCGAGACGGCAATGGCCGAAAGCTTCAACCCGGCTTGACGCACCATGTCGGCAACGCCTGACAGCTCGGCATCGAGGTCGCCCGCGCAGGCAACGACGCATTCCAGCGTCGTCTGCACCGGATAGGCGGCGGTGAGCCTTGCATAAGACTGCAATGCTTCGACGCCGTGACCGCGCGTCGGATCGTAGTGGAAGACAAGTTGCTGCGGGCCGAGCTCGGTCAATGTCGAAAGATTTGCGAGCGCTGCTTCGACCTCATCCGGGTAGATGATCACGCCGAGATCCGGCAGCCTCTGCCCGGTCTCGCCGAGTTCGACGCTGACCGGTTCGGCGGCAGATGCTGCGGCCGGCATTCCCCCCTCGCCGGTGATGCGCAGGCTGACCGTCTGGCTTACAGTTTGGCCGGCCGGCAGCACATAGGGCCAAGGCAACGCCAGTGGCCGCACATAGGTCTTGTAGGACGCGTCCGACCAGTTACGCTGGTCCTCCATCTCGAAAGTGTCGCCCTCCATCCGGCATTCGGCAGTGATGCCCGGCCGGACCTCATGGGTGATCGCGCGCAAATCCTTGAAAGGCTGCCAGGGATCGATCAGCAGTGGCAGTTTCATCGCCACCACGCTGCCGTCGGTATGCTCGACCGTGACCGGGCTGCCGGCGAGGCCGGCGATCGGATGCAGGACGCAAAAACCGCAGCGATTGGTCTCGAAATCGCTTTCAGGGACCGCGCTGACGTCGAACACTAGGTGACCGTTGGCGGAGCCCTTGATCGTAGCGCGAAAGTCGAGCCGGCTTCCGCCCGGTGCTAAGCAAGTTGCGGAGTAGCTGACGGAGCAGCTGTCGGCGTCCTGATCGACGGCAAGTTCCGTCAGCGCCGGTTCATAGGTGCCCCAGTCGCGGTCGCGCACGATGTAGGCGATGGCGCGCAGCACTTCGATGCCGCCGTAACGGATGGTGCGCAGGCTGCCGTTGACAAAGTCGGCGCTGAGCAAGCCCGCACTCAGCCTAACCGGCTCGGCCTCGACCACGCGTGTGCCGTATAGGAGGAAGGCGTCGGCTGTCATGTCAGCAAGCCATCCAGGTGGACAGGTTCGTGGCTCGCGGCGCCCAGATAGGCCGCCTCGACCAGCGCGAATGTCTTGAGATTGTCGGCGCCCGAGGTCGCCGGCTCGGTTCCCTTTGCCAGGCAGTCGACCCAGTGCTGCTGGATGGCGACGACGCTCTCCTGGATGTTGTGCCATGGGCGCGATGCCCAGGCGAGTACGGGCGGCGAAACGTCGGTAATCTTCGTGCCGCTCCTGCCGGTGACGGTGAGCCGATATCCCTGCGCCAAGCGGATCGTGCCGTCGCTGCCGTCGATCTCGATCAGCGTTTCGGGAAACGGTTCGGTGGCGAGCTTCGTCGCGTAGCTACAGTCGACCACTGACGTCGCCCCGCTCTTGTGGTCCATCAGCATCGTCGCGACATCTTCGCCCGCGATGCCGGGGTTGATGCGCGCGGTTCGCGTCGTGATCGTCGACACGTCGCCCAGTAGAAAACGGGCGATGTCGAGACTGTGGATACCGAGATCCTCGATGATGAAGCGCTTTCCCTTGGCGAGATAGGGCTGGCCGGAAAACACGTCATAGGCAGAGCGGAAGGAGATGCGCCCGAAGAACGGCGTGCCGATCTCGCCGCTGTCGAGCACGGCACGCACCGCCTGGATCGCCGACTGCCAACGAAAATTCTCATGCACCATCAACGGTACGCCGGCTTCCACGCAGGCCCTCACCATCGCCTTGGCGTCGGCAAGCGTCGGCGCGAACGGCTTTTGGCAAATCACCGGCACACGGTGCAGCGCCGCCATCTCGACCAGCGGACGATGGCTGGGAACGGTGGTGGCGATATCGACGAAGTCGAGGCTTTCGCTTGCAAACATCTCTGCCGCGTCGGTGTAGCGCTTCGCAATGCCGAACTGGTCGCCGATGATGCGCAGCCGCTCCGGGTCGCGGTCGCAAATGGCGACCATCGCGGCGCCTTCAATGTCGCGCCAGGCATGCATCTGGTTGATGGCAAAGAAGCCGCAGCCGATGAGCCCTCCCCGCAACTCCGCCATGCTCAGCCTGCCTTTGCCATCTGCATCAGCGTCACCCGGCTCTGCAGCCGGCGCTGCGCTTGGTCGACGACGACGGCGACGATGATGACAAGGCCCTTGATCACCATCTGCCAGAAGGAACTCACGCCCATCATCACCAACCCGTCCGAAAGAATGCCGATGACGAAGGCGCCGACAATGGTGCCGCCGATCGTGCCGCGCCCACCCGACATCGAGGTGCCGCCGAGCACTGCCGCCGCGATGGCGTTGAGCTCGAAACTTTCGCCCGTTGCCGGGTGCGAGGCCATCAGTTCCGACGAGATGATCAGGCCGACGATCGCCGCGCAGAAGCCGGAGAACATGTAGACGAACATTTTCACCATGTTGACACGAACGCCCGAAATTCGCGACGCCCGCTCATTGCCGCCGACGGCGAAGATGTGGCGGCCGAGCGGCGTGTATTTGGCGAGATAGGCCGCAGCCAGCGCGACGACGATCAGGATCCAGATCGCCACAGGCAGGCCAAGCAGCCGCCCGGCGCCGAGGAAACCAAACCCGGTGGTGCCGAGCTCCGGCTTGCCGACCAGGTTGGGGAAGGTGCGGCCGTCCGACGACAGCAACGCCAGGCCGCGCGCGACATAGAGCACGCCGAGCGTGGCGATGAACGGCGCGACGTTCAGCCTGGTGATCAGCAGTCCGTTGACAGCGCCGATCAATATGCCGACCGCCAGCGTGATCAGCGCGATCTCGACGACGTTGAAATAGATGGTGTAGCCGAATTGCAGGTCGATGCCGTTCAGCACGAGGTAGCCGGCGACCATGCCACACAGACCGACGATCGAGCCGACCGACAGGTCGATGCCGCCGGTGATGATGACGAAGGTCATGCCCATGGCGAGGAAGGCGTTCAGCGCCACATGTTTCGACATCAGGATCAGGTTGGCGGTCGACAGGAAATTCGGCGCCGCGATCGAAAAGAAGATCAAGACGGCGATCAGCGCGATGAACGTCCTCGCCTTCATCAGCGTCAGCAGCAGCGAGCCGCTCGAGACGGAGGAGACAGCCGCCTTGGCCGGGATGTCAGTCATGGGCGCTTTTCTCCGTGTGCGGGGTCGGTCCGTGGCCAAGTGCCGAGGCGGCGACAAGGGCTGCCTCCGTCGCCTCGGAGCGATCGAACATGCCCGTCAGTTTTCCATTGCTCATCACCGCGATGCGATCGGACAGCGCCATCACCTCATCGAGATCCGAGGTGGCGAACAGAATACCGAGCCCATCGCGCGATAGTTTGCGCATGGTGCGGAAGACGTCGGCCTTGGCGCCGACATCGATGCCACGGCTGGGCTCATCCATCAGCAGCACCTTCGGCCCGGTGAGCAGCGCCTTGCCGATCACCACCTTTTGCTGGTTGCCGCCCGACAGCGATGAGACCTCCTGCGCCGGGTCGGCGACCTTGATCGCCAGTTCCCGCACCATCTGCGTCACCGCCTGCTTCTCGTGGCCGCCGCGAATGTGAAACAGGCGGACAAAACGCGACAGGCTGGCCAGTGTCAGATTGCTCGCGACGGACAGGATCGAGACTAGCCCTTCGCGTTGGCGGTCTTCGGGGATCAGCGCCAGCCCGCGCCGGATACGCCGCGTCGTGTCGCGCTCCTTGACCTTTTTGCCGGCGATGAAGATCGCGCCGGTAGCCTGGCCATGGCGGCCCATGATGCAGTCGAACAGCTCGCTCCGCCCGGCGCCCATCAGGCCGTATATGCCGAGGATCTCGCCGGCGCGCAGCGACAGCGAGACGTGATCGACCGCCAGCCCGCCGGTCGCGCGCGGCAGGCAGATGTCCTCGGCGCGGAATATCTCTTCGCCGGGAACATGGCCGTCGGCCTTGGCGAAATCCTTGGCGTCGGAGCCGATCATCTGCCGCACGATCCACCGGGTGTCGACGTTTTTCATCTCCTCCTGGCCGGTGATGTGCCCATCGCGCAGCACGGTGATGTAGTCGCCGATGCGGATCAGTTCTTCCAGCCGGTGCGAGATGTAGACGATCGCCACGCCGCGCGCCTTGAGGTCGGCGATCACCTTGAACAGGATCTCGACTTCCGCCGCACTGAGCGCCGAGGTCGGCTCGTCCATGATCAGGATGCGCGCATCGAGCGAAACCGCCTTGGCGATCTCGACCAGCTGCTGCTGGCCGATGCGCAGATCCTCGACCAGCATGTCGGGCCTTATCCCGGCCTGCAGGCGTTCGAGAAATTGCGCCGCGCGACGCTCCTGCTCCTTGCGGTCGATCTTGCGGAACCGGTTGGTGATCTCGCGCGTGGCGAAGATGTTCTCGGCGACGGTCATATTGCCAAACAGGTTCAGCTCCTGGAACACCATGCCGATGCCGCGGTTCACCGCGTCGCCCGATGACGAGAAGGAGACCTCCTCCCCTTCCAGGAGGATCCGGCCGAGCGTCGGCTGTTCGACGCCGGCGATAATCTTCATCAGCGTCGATTTGCCGGCGCCGTTTTCGCCGACCAGCACATTGACGGCGCCCTTGCGCACCTCGAAATTCGCGCGCTTGACCGCGACGGTGCCGGAATAGACCTTGGAGACGTCCTCCAGTTTCAGGATGACATCGTGAGCAACCGCAGCGCTCATGGCTTCCGCCCGATTTCTGCCTCCGCCGGCGTCACCAGCGGCAGGTCCTGGCCGCTCTCGAGCGTATAGGCGCCGAGAACCTTGGCGGTCCGGCCTTCCAGCGCGTCACGCGGCAGTTTGGCAAACAGGGCCTTGACGGCATAGGCGTTGAACGCCTTGCCGAACTGGGCAAAGTCGATCTGATTGGTAAAATCGTTGAACTGGATGAAATCGAGGCTGTCGCGCAGCGCGGTTCCCCGCATCGCCGGTCCGATTTGCACCCGCGCATCGGCCTTGCCGTCGCCGTCGACATCGACTTCCATGGTCGCTGCCCGCGACTGCGTGTTGGCGGCGATGATCTTGCCCTCGACGCGAACCGCGAAGGTCCAGGGCGAATTCGCCTGCTTGTTCGGATTGCCATATTTGGCGCCGGCGGAAGCAGGATCGGTTTTTGCCAGAGCGTGGACTTGCACAAACGGCCCGGCTTTCTGCTGGAGGTAAGGCACGACCTTCGCCGCCCATATCTCCTCGACCATCTTGTCCGGGTTGAAGACGGCGGCATTGCCGCTGTCCCCCGAAGCGGTCGGGAGGATCTTGCAGGCGGTCAAGCTGATGCCGAGTATCACCGCAAGGATCGGCCAGGTCGGCTTGTTGTTCAGCATGATGGCTTGTTGAGCATGGTGATCAGTACCCACGGAAAATGGCGACGAGGGACGACCCTTGGGTCGCCCCTCGCTATTCATGTCACGCCGGCTCAGTTGGTAAGCGCAAAAGTTTCCAGCTTGGAAGCATTGTCGCCATTGACCAGGACGCAGTCCATCAACTGCTTTTCCTTGGCCGGCGACTTCTTGTTCTTGATGAAGTCGTTGGCCTGCTCGACCGCCATCTGCGCCTGCGCATAAGCCGGCTGCAGCACGGTTGCCTTGATGCCGCCCGCGGTGATGGAGTCGCGCACGTCATTCGACCCGTCGAAGCCGACGACGATGACGTCCTTGCGGTTTGCCGCGACCAGCGCCGCATAGGCGCCCATCGCCATCGTGTCGTTGCCGGAGATGACGCCCTTGATATCCGGGTTGGCCTGGAGGATCGATTCCATCTTGGAATACGCTTCCGTCTGGCTCCAGTTTGCCGACTGCTGGGCGACCATCTTCAGATCCGGATAATCGTCGATGACGTCGTGATAGCCCTTCGAGCGAATGCCGGCATTGGTATCGGATTCCTTGCCGACCAGCTCGACGAAATTGCCCTTCTCGCCCATCAACTTGACGAATTCCTGCGCACCGAGCTGGGCGCCCTGGTAGTTGTTGGAGACGATCTGAGCCACGGCGACGCCGGTGGCGTTGATCTCGCGATCGATCAGGAACGACGGCACGCCTGCGTCCTTGGCCTTCTGCACGGCAGCGACAGTGGCGTCGGCGCCGGCATTGTCGAGGATGATCGCCTTGGCGCCGCGACCGATCGCCGTATCGATCAATTCGGATTGCTTGTTGGCGTCGTCATCATGGACGAGCACAAGCGCTTCGTAGCCGAGTTCCTTGGCCTTGGCTTCGGCGCCGACGGCTTCCGCCTTGAAGAACGGATTGTCGTGCGAGGGCGTGATGATGGCAATGAGGTCGGCCGCATAGGCGGGTACCGCCGTGCCAAGCGCCAGCATGCCGGCGAACGCCGCAAGTGTCATTCTGCGTGTGAGTTTCATGATGTCCTCCCGTTTGAAAAATTGCCTTGATAAATCAAGGCCTCTGCATTCGAATTCATCGCGCAACGCGGGCCGCCGATCGGTTCAGGCTGAATGCCGGTGCCGGCTTCCCAAACGATCGCTGCTCCCCCGCCGTCCCTCCACTCGCCCAGGCTTCGTACTTCCCGCGAACCCTTGCCCAAGCCATCAACAGCTAAGCCAACTGGTATGATGAGTCAATCACTAATTGAGGTGACATGTTCCCACTGAGCAAAACATCTGTTCGTCATGGCGGGTGTGTCGAGCCATCGAGGCGCTCCGGCAAGCGCCCGACTCGGCCTGTCTCAGGTAATGCGCCGAATGCTCGCGGCGATCTCTTCGGGCTCGAACACCCGCTTCCAGTCGTCGCGCATCAGCACCGGCTTGCCGAATTCGATCGCCTTGTTGCAGGCATCCGAGAATACGCCCTTGGTTTCGCCGAAAATCACGGCGCCGAGCACGTTCATGTGGCCGAGCAGGAAGTCGAGCGCCGCCTGTTGGTCGACGCCTCGCGCGACGACCTCGTCGACGGCTTCCTTCATGACGACAAGCAGTGACGCGCACACCGTCTCCGATAGACCGGGCTCCAGCAGCGCCATCTGTTCGACAGTGACACGGTGCGAGCGCATGACCGGCGCCCAGATGATTTTCGCGACCGCCTCGCCCTTGGCGTAATCCGCTTCCGGTCCCTGCATCAGCGCGCTGACCATATGCTGCTTGGCCTTGACGCCGCCAAAATAGTCCTTCTTGGCCGCCATGTCGGTCTCGTCGTTGAAGATCGGCGGATGACAGGGATGGGTGACGAAATAGGTCAGGTCCGGCCGGTTGGGCAGATGGCCGGCGAAGGGTGCGGCCGCATCGAGCACTATCACCATTGTGCCCGGCGCCAGTTTGCTCTCGATATCAGCCGCCACCTTGCCGATATGCGTGTCGGGAACGGCCAGGATGACGATGTCCGCCCCGTCCAGCGCCGCATCGGCACTGACCGCGTCAAAGCCCAGTCCGGTCTTCAGCCGCTCGCGGCCGGCCTCGCTCACCTCGACATGGCGTACCGTATAGAGCGATCCGCGAAAATTGGTCGACAGGCGGTAACCCATTTTGCCGCCGGCACCGAGTAGCGCAATCGTCGTCATCTATCCTTACTCCCGATTTTGAACGACGGTCGCGCCCATCGTCATGTTATCAACTGGTATAATCACCTTACCACGAATTGAGGAGTTGAACAGGGCTTTGATGAGCGGCTATACGGGCGCCCGTTTGGCATTCCACTCGCACTTGGCGGGCCTATAGCTGCCTGGGTCCCTGGTCTTCTCAGCCCGAAAACTATCCCTGCGCTGCGACTCCTGGTAGCGCCTTCAGGATCCAGTCACGCGCCGGCGCCCTTCTTCAACCAGGTGAAACCGGTAGCGATCGCGCACGAACTCGTTGAAAAATTGCCCTTTCGAGAAGGCGGCGCGGAACGCCGCGTAGGTCTCGGGCTCGACCTCCTCGTAGTCGTAGCGGGCTCCGCTCGGGACGAACCAGACCGAGAGGATTTTCGTCGACGGGTCGTAATGGGTATTGCGGATGGCAGTGGACGGCATGTCGAAATCCCGCTTCGTCCCCAAATCTTCTCCAAATCCTGCTTCGAACATGCGTAATGCCGCAACGATGCGGAGGTTCCGACAGGGAGGCGCACCACAACGCCGAAAATCTTGCCCGGGTGGCGAGGCTTCCTATCTCTCCGTCAGATGGCACAGACGAAATCCAGTACAACAGCGTATGCCAGCCAGGGCGATCTCTTCGGCGCGGCCGACACGCTGCCGGAAGGATTTTCTTACCGGCCTAGCCTGATCACAACGGACGAAGAGGCGGAACTGGTCCGTCACCTCAATGAACTGTCCTTCAAGCCGTTCGATTTCCACGGCCACCTTGCCAACCGGCAGGTCGCCGGCTTCGGCTGGCGCTACGACTACGACCGGCGCCAGGTCGTCGAAGCGCCGCCCATCCCGAAATTCCTGCTGCCGCTTCGCGACAAGGTCGCGGATTTTGCCGGCAGGCAGGCCACGGAATTCGCGCAAGTGCTCATCAACGAGTATCGGCCGGGCGCGGGCATAGGTTGGCATCGCGACAAGCCGCATTTCGATCTCGTCGCCGGCGTCTCGCTGCTGGCGCCCTGCAGCTTTCGGCTGCGCCGAAAAAACGGCTCGAAATGGGATCGCGAGACGATCGAGGTTCAGCCGAGATCTGTCTATCTCATTGACGGCCCGGCGCGCCACGAGTGGGAGCACAGCATTCCGCCGGTCGCCGGGCACCGCTATTCGATCACGCTGCGCACTCTGAAATAGGCCACACTCCAAGCCACGCAGCAGCCGCTCTGGAAGGCCGAGCGCAGTTGTGCTTGGATCGCACATGAGCGTGGATCGCAGCAGAGTTTTGGTTACCCGCGTGGCGCTCTTTCTGTGGGCATGCCTGTCCTGCGTTCTGGCTCTGCAGTGGCTCGTCGACCTTGGCATGGTCGGCTTTCCCGACGGATACATAACGCCCTATGCCCGAGCAACGAGCACGCTGTTACATGTCCTTGTCTGGGCATGCCTGGCTCAAAGTCTCTACTTCGCTTGCCGAGCCTTGTTTGGCAAACGCTTCGAGCCTGCTCCTCTCTTCCTGCAAATCCTGATCGCCGCCGCACTGACTGTCGTGCCGGTATTCATCGTAAAACACTGTCCGCGGTCCCAGGTATGCAGCAACATCTATGAAGCGCTCACGAATACGATGATGGACGACGGCACCGGCGGATGACGTTGTGTCTCCAGTAACTGACGAGAGATAGAAGTTTGGCGTCGCGCCCGCGCGGTGGCGGTAAAACCTGGAGGAACCATGCGAAAGATCCTGGCATCGATGCTGCTGTTCGCGGCGGCGCTATCTGCAAACCCCGCTCGGGCGCTGGACAGTACCAGCCCGCCGGTTGTCGTCACGCCGCTTGCCGATCGCAGCCAGACGGCGTCCGGCCAGCCGATCGTGCTGCCGCAGAAAAATGTCCAAGTGCTGGTTTCAACCTATGACATTGCGGTCGGCGCCACTCTGCCGGTGCACAAGCACCCGTTTGCCCGCTACGCCTATGTCGAGGCCGGGACACTCAAAGTGACGAATGTCGAGACCGGCAACAGCAACACCTACAAGACGGGCGATTTCATCATCGAGATGATCGGCCAATGGCACCAGGCCACCAACATCGGCGACGCCCCGGTCAAGCTGCTGGTCATCGACCAGGCCGAACAAGGCGCCAAGAACACGGTGCTGCAGAAACAATAGATCTCTCGCTAAGGACCTAGGCAGGGTTGCCGGGCTGGCCCAAGCAGCGACTGGCTGTTCCGGCTTCCCCACCAACCGAGCCGATGGTAGGGCTGGCCGTCATGCAATCATGAAGGATCGCCCCTTGGCCGGAAATGCTCGCCCCCTGATCGAAATCTGCGTCGAAGGCATCGATGGACTGCTGGCCGCGCAGGCCGCCGGCGCCGACCGGGTCGAGCTCTGCGCCAGCCTGGTCGAAGGCGGCATCACGCCCAGCCTCGGCACGGTGCGCGCCGCACTCGAGAGCGCGACAATTCCCTTCCATGTCATCGTGCGGCCGCGCGGCGGCGATTTCCTCTACAGCGAGGCCGAATACAGCTCGATGCTCGCCGATGTCGCAGCGCTTCGTGACCTCGGCGTCGCCGGTGTCGTCGTCGGTTGCCTCAATGCCGACGGCACCATCGATGAAACCCGCATGGGCGCACTGGTCGATGCCGCCTGTCCGCTCGCCGTCACCTGCCACCGCGCCTTCGACATGACGCGCGACCCGGCCGAGGCGCTGGAAGCGCTGATCCGCTGCAAGGTCGGCCGCGTGCTGACCAGCGGCCAGAGGGACACCGCGGTGGAAGGCGCCGGCCTGTTGGCGGATCTCGTCCGCCAGGCCGACGGCCGCATCATCATCCTCGGCTGCGGCGCGCTGGACCCCGAAAACATCGCCGGGGTGCTGGCATCAACCGGGCTGACGGAACTGCATTTCGCCGCGCTCAAGGACGTACCGAGCGCCATGGCCTACCGCAACCCGCAAGTCGGCATGGGCGGCGCCGATCTGGACCGCGAATACCGCACCACAGTCACCGATGGGGCGCTGGTTGCCGCGACGATTGCGGCGGCCAGAGCATGATGAGCGAAGCCGTGACTGGGCCGTCGCCGATCAGCCGTGTCTCGCCTCAGGACGAAGCGGCCATCCTCGCACTCAACAATGAGCACGCCGCCGAACTGTCATGGCTCGAGCCCGAACGGCTGTCTTTCCTGCTTGGCGAAGCGTTTTACGTCAGGCGCATCGGCGCGCTCGAAGCCTTCATCATGACCTTCGACCAAAATGCGGCCTACGACAGCCCGAATTTCCTCTGGTTCCGCGAGCGCTATCCACGTTTCGTCTATGTCGACCGTGTCGTCGTCGCGGCGCAAGCACGCGGCCGCGGCCATGCCCGCCGGCTCTACGAGGATCTGTTCGGGGAAGTCGCCCGCGCGGGCCACAGCATCGTCACCTGCGAGGTCAATGTCGAACCGCCCAATCCGGCTTCGGACGCCTTCCATGCGGCGCTTGGCTTCGGCGAGGTCGGCGAAGCGGCGATCCATGGCGGCCAGAAGACCGTGCGCTACTACCTCAGGCAGATCGCGGGCTGACACATCGCTGGGCGCCACAGGCCCTTGGTGGCCCGCCTGTCACCAATTCCGGTTCAGCCAGGCCCGCGCGGGCTTCTCGACCAGATAATAGCTGCATAGTGCACAGGCGAAGACAGCCGCCAGCATCGGGATCGGCGCACTGCCCTGCTTGGCGACGAATTTGTAGAAGGGCTGTTGCCAGAGATAGAGCGAGTACGACCATAGCCCGATCATCACCATCGGCCTGGATGAAAGCAGGCCGGTAAGATGCCAGTTGCTGGTGTCCAGCGTATTGACGGCAAGCGCCAGCAACGGCACCGCCAGTAGGTAATGGATCGGCGTCGGCACCGGATCGAGGAACAGCAATATAGCCGCCGCCGCCGACACGAGGCTGACATAGGGGCTCGTCAGGAATGCCGGCAGCCGGTCATCGTGCTTGAGCAGGCAGATCGATGCCGACAGCAGGATCGAGGCGATATGCACATCGGTGCGCCAATAGCTGTGCTCGTAATCCATGCCGAGTGCCCAGTACGAAATGGCGCCATTGGCCATCGCCAGCAGCGACAGCGTCACCAGCAGCCGAACGACATTACCCCGCCCGGTCACCACCACGCTGATCAGCGCCAGGATGATGTAGGCATGCTCTTCTACGCATAGCGACCAGATGTGGTCGAGCGCGCCGGCGCGGGTGATGAGAATTCCGGCATAGTTGTAGGTGAATGTCAGCGCCGTCAGCGCCGCCTTCCATTTGAAGCCGATAAAGGTGCCGGAGAGCCCGATCATGGCTGATGTCACGAACACCAGCAGCGCGGGATAGATGCGCGAAAAGCGACGCTTGAAGAATTTTTTCAGCGGAAAGCGTTCGATGAACAGTATCTCGTCCATCAGCCGGCCTGAGAGCACGAAGAAGAACTCGACGCCGAGCACGCCGAGATTGATCCCGGGAACGGGGAAGAAATGGCCGATCAGCACCAGTGCGATCGAAAGCCCGCGCCAGCCATCGAGATAGGCCAGTCTTGCTCTGGCTGCTTTGTCGGCTGTGGCCCGCGGCAGGGCAACAGACGCTGCGGAGATGTCGGCCATGCCGATCCTCTACGACGCAAGATCTTGGCGCAGCTCACACCGCCGCGCGCAGAATCCACCCCGTGTTCCGCCAAGCTATACATATTGCAGTGCAATATCAGATTGTGCAAGTGCGAGAATGGGGCTAGGCAGTCCCTTGGGAAGTATGCGCCTGTTCTTGCACGGAAATTACCTGAAACAACGGATTTGCGCGTGGCAGCGAACCCGCAAGGACTGGGCAGTTACAGCCCGCCGCAGACGAACAAAGGGGCCGCGATGGCCCCTTTCCTTGTCAGTAGCTTTATGATGTCAGGCGTTGGCTGCCGCCACCGCGCGCTTGGCCATCACGGCGATCAAATTGGCACGGTATTCGGCCGAAGCGTGGAGGTCGGTCATCAAATTCTTCGCCGGCACTTTCACGCCGTCGAGCGCCGATGCGGCAAAATTCTTCGCCAGTGCGGCTTCGATCTCCTTCGAGCGGAACACGCCGTCATCGCCGGCACCGGCAACGGCAACGCTGACCCCGTCCTTGCCCTTGGCCACGAACACGCCGACGATCGCATAGCGCGAGGCCGGGTTGCGGAATTTTTCGTAAGCAGCCTTGGCCGGCGCGGTAAAACTCACCGCGGTGATGATCTCGCCTTCTTTCAGCGCCGTTTCGAACAGGCCGGTGAAGAATTTCGCGGCTGAAATCTCGCGCTTGTTGGTGACGATGGTGGCGCCCAGCGCCAAGAGCGCCGCCGGATAATCGGCGGCTGGGTCGTTGTTGGCGACCGAGCCGCCGATCGTGCCCTTGTGGCGCACCGCCGGATCGCCAATCAGCGACGCAAGGTGCGCAAGCGCCGGACAGGCCTTCCGCAGCTTCTCGTCATTGGCGACGTCGTAATGGGTTGTGGCGGCGCCGATGGTGACGGTCTTGCCCGACACCTTGACGCCTTGCAGCTCCCTGATCCGCGACAGGTCGATCAGGTCGGACGGTGCGGCGAGCCGCGTCTTCATCGCCGGGATCAGCGTCATGCCGCCTGACAAAAGCCTGGCGTCGCCGCTCTTCACCAGCTTGGCGGCGTCGGCGACCGAGGCGGCGCGGTGGTAGTTGACTGCGTACATGGGATCCTCCCCTGAAGTGGTTAGGCAGTAGTAAGTAGGGAGTAGGGAATAGGGACGCTGTCATCTCCGGTAATGCCAATTCCCTACTCACTACTCCCTACTCACTCATTTCTTCGCCCTAATCGCCGCCCACACCGTCGACGGCGAGGCCGGCATGGCGATGTCCACAATCCCCAAAGCGTCGGTGATGGCGTTGATGACCGCCGGCGGCGAGCCGATGGCGCCGGCCTCGCCACAGCCCTTGATGCCGAGCGGATTGCTCGGACACGGCGTGTTCGACGTCGAGACCTTGAATGACGGCAGGTCGTCCGCGCGCGGCATGGTGTAGTCCATGTAGCTCGCCGTCAGCAGCTGCCCGCTATCGTCATAGTGCGCGCCTTCCAGCAGCGCCTGGCCGATACCCTGGGCGATGCCGCCATGCACCTGACCCTCGACGATCATCGGGTTGATGATGTTGCCGAAATCGTCCGCCGCGACGAACTGGACGATCTCGGTCGTGCCGGTTTCCGGATCGATCTCGACCTCGCAGATGTAGCAGCCCGCCGGGAAAGTGAAGTTCGCCGGATCGTAGAAGGCGGTTTCCTTCAGTCCCGGCTCCATGCCTGCCGGCAGATTGTGAGCGGTGTAGGCGGCAAGAGCCACCTGGAACCAGGGCAGGCTCTTGTCGGTGCCGGCGACCTTGACCTCGCCATTCTCGATGACGATGTCGCCCTCGTCGGCTTCGAGCAGATGGGCGGCGATTTTCTTGGCCTTGGCCTCGACCTTGTCGAGCGCCTTGGCGATTGCCGACATGCCGACCGCGCCCGAGCGCGAGCCGTAGGTGCCCATACCCATCTGCACCTTGTCGGTATCTCCATGGACGATCGAGACCGAGTCCAGTGGCACGCCAAAACGCTGGTTGACGAGTTGCGCGAAGGTCGTCTCATGGCCCTGGCCATGGCTGTGCGAGCCGGTCAGCACCTCGATCGTGCCGACGGCATTGACCCGCACCTCGGCCGATTCCCACAGACCGACGCCGGCGCCGAGCGAGCCGACCGCCGCCGACGGCGCGATGCCGCAGGCCTCGATATAGCAGCTCATGCCGATGCCGCGCAGTCTGCCCTGGCTGGCGGCCGCCGCTTTGCGCTTGGCAAAGCCGGCATAGTCGGACGCCTGTGTCGCCGCATCGAGTGAAGCTCCATAGTCGCCGGCGTCATAGTTCATGATGACCGGCGTCTGGTGCGGAAACTCGGTGATGAAATTGATGCGCCGCAACTCCGCCGGAGAGACCCCAAGTTCACGCGCGGCGGTCTCCATTGTCCGTTCGAGCAGATACGTGGCTTCCGGCCGCCCTGCCCCGCGATAGGCATCGACGGGTGCCGTGTTGGTGTAGACGGTGCGCACATTGGCGTGGATCGTCGGGATGTTGTACTGGCCCGACAGCAGCGTCGCGTAGAGATAGGTCGGCACGCAAGACGAGAACAGCGACATGTAGGCGCCGAGATTGGCGATGGTGTCGACTTTGAAGCCGGTGATCTTGTTGTTCTTGTCGAACGCCATTTCGACCGTCGAGACATGGTCGCGGCCATGTGCGTCGGTGAGGAAGCTTTCGGTGCGGTCGGCGACCCATTTGACCGGGACGCCGGTTTTCTTGGACGCCCACAGGCAGACGATCTCTTCGGGATAGATGTAGATCTTCGAGCCGAAGCCGCCGCCGACATCGGGCGCAATGACGCGCAGCTTGTTTTCCGGCGCGACATTGTAGAAGGCGCTCATCACCAGCCGCGCGACATGCGGGTTCTGCGACGTCGTCCAGCAGGTAAAATGGTCCTCGGCCTTGTCGTAATGGCCAAGGGCCGCGCGCGGCTCCATGGCGTTGGGAACCAGCCGGTTGTTGACGATCTTCATGCGGGTGACATGGGCCGCCGCCTGGATCGCCGCGTCGGTCGCCTTGGCATCGCCGATCTCCCAGTCGAAGATAAGATTGTCCTCGGCTTCGGCATGGACCTGCGGCGCACCTTTTTGCAGCGCCTTGGTGGCATCGACCACCGCCTTCAATTCCTTGTAGGTGATCTCGACCGCTTCGGCCGCGTCGCGGGCCTGGCCCTTGGTTTCCGCCACCACGATGACGACCGCGTCGCCGACATAGCGCACCTTGTCGACGGCCAGCGGCGACCACGCGCCCATCTTCATCGGCGAGCCGTCCTTGGAATGGATCATCCAGCCGCAGATCAGGTTGCCGATGCCGTCGGCCTTGAGCTCCTTGCCGGTCAAGACGCCGATGACGCCGGGCATCGCCTGCGCTCGTCTGACGTCGATCTTCTTGATCTGAGCATGCGCGTGCGGGCTGCGCACGAAAGCGGCATGCTTCATGCCGGGAACCACCATGTCGTCGACATAGCGGCCGGCGCCGGTGATGAACCGTTTGTCTTCCTTGCGCACGACCCGAGCGCCGATGCCTTCAATGCCCATAGGAATTCCTCCGGAATAGCGAATAGTGAGTAGCGAATAGTGAACAGTGAGTAGGGAATTGTGCTCGGAGCGGTTCGGCTAAACCGACTACTCGCTATTCACTATTCACTACTCGCTTCTTTCTTACGCTGCCTGTTTCGCCCTGCCCTTCGGCACCTTCGCCATCGTCTGCGATGCGGCGAGGATCGCCTTGACGATGTTGTGGTAGCCGGTGCAGCGGCAGATGTTGCCTTCGAGCTCGGCGCGCACCGTCGCCTCGTCAAGGCCTTCGGGATGGCGCGCGATCATGTCGGTCGCCGTCATGATCATGCCCGGCGTGCAGAAGCCGCATTGCAGCCCATGATGTTCCTTGAACGCGGCCTGCATCGGATGCAGGTCGCCGCCATTGGCAAGCCCTTCGATCGTCACCACGGTCGACCCGGAGGCCTGCACGGCCAGCATCGAACAGGACTTCACCGCCTTGCCGTCGACATGCACGACGCAGGCGCCGCATTGAGAGGTGTCACAACCGACATGCGTTCCGGTGAGACCAAGATTTTCGCGCAGGAAATGAACCAGAAGCGTTCGGTCCTCGGCAGCGCCGCTGATCCGTTTTCCGTTCACGACAAACGAAACGTCCGACATGCATCCTCCCTGGGTATCGACCTTGGTAGTCATGCTGCCGATGCGGCTTTGGCGCTCGGCCATGCGCTATTGGTACACTGCAAAAAGCGCAAAAAACACACGGCGCTCATTGTACTTTCGGTCATGGAGAAAACGAAAATCATGGGCCTGTCCGCCCCATTGCCAAAGAGCGAATAGGGGGCAACAATGCCCTCGACGCCAACGCGCCGAGAGACATAAAACGGGCGCGCGCAGGAAGCGTCGGAGGATATCGGGAGGAAGCCTCTGGCCAGTTCACGGACGAGCTATGCATCCGGTCTGTCGGCGCTCACCACCGACGAGCCCGACGCCGATGCATTCGCCCTGGCGGTCGCCGTCGAGGCCGCAGCCATCGATGCCGGCTTTGCCCTGCTGTTCTTCTCCCAGAGCCTGTTTGACGCGAGCGTCCTTTCGCAAGGGCTGAAGACCCACGCGCCGACGCTGGCCTACGCCGCCTGCTCGACCGCCGGCGAGATCACCCCCCAGGGCCTGGAGGAAGGCCATGTGCTGGCGCTGCTCTTTCCCTCCGCGTCGTTTTCGGCGGTCAGCACCATGGTCGACAATCTCTCCTCGTCGGGAATGGACAGGATCACTGATGAAGTCGAGGGCTTGCGGCGGTTGCTGCGCGGACGCACCGGCAGTTGCCATGCCAAAAGCACCTTCGCGCTCTGCTTCATCGACGGCCTGTCCTTTGCCGAGGAAGCTGTAACCTCGGCCATCCATTGGGGGCTGGACGACATCCCGCTGATCGGCGGTTCGGCGGGCGACGATTTGAAATTCGAAACCACCAGGCTGATTTCGAACGGCAAGGTTGCGTCCGACAGCGCCATCATTGTGCTGATCGCCACCGAGATCCCGTTCCATGTCTTCAAGACCGACAATTTCATCCCAACCGACGAGAAGCTGGTGGTGACGGCATCCGATCCGGACCACCGTACCGTGCGCGAATTCAACGCCACCAACGCGGCTGAGGAATATGCAGCCTCGGTCGGCATCGTTGCGCAGAACCTGACGCCGATGAGCTTCGCCTCGCACCCGGTGGTGGTGAAAGTGGGCGGCGAATATTACTGCCGCTCGATCCAGAAGATGCATGCCGACGGTTCCCTGTCTTTCTTTTGCGCCATAGACGACGGCGTCGTGCTGTCCATCGCCCAGCCCAAGGACATGGTGGAATCCACGCGCGCCGCACTGCGCGACGTCGAGCAACGGCTCGGCGGCATCGACATGATCCTCGGCTTCGATTGCGTGCTGCGCCGGCTCGACGCCCGCAACCGCCAGGTGTTCCGCGACATTTCGGAGCTCTACCGGGTCAACAATGTCATCGGCTTCGGCACCTATGGCGAACAGTACCGTTCGATGCATCTGAACCAAACCTTCACCGGCATCGCCTTCGGCGAACGCCAGGCGGCGGAATAGCGCATGCCGCTCAGGGACATCAACGACGTCGACAGGCTGAAGAAGATCAACGCCGCTCTGGTCAGCCGCGTCGAGCGCTCGATGGACCAGCAGGGCAACGCCTTCTCGCTGTTCCAGACCGCAATTTCACTGGAAAACCGCGTGCGCATGCGCACCGAGGAACTACACTCGACCTTGCGCCGGCTGGAACAGTCGAACATCGACCTCAGCGCCGCCAAGGAAAACGCCGAGCTGGCAAACCTGTCCAAGACCAGGTTCCTGGCCGCCGCCAGCCATGACGTGCTGCAGCCGCTGAACGCCGCCCACCTCTCGGTCTCGGCACTGGCCGAAGTGCAGACCAGCGACGAGGGCAAGAAACTCGTCCGTCAGGTCGAGCGCTCGCTGGAGACGATGGAAGACCTGTTGCGCACGCTGCTCGACATTTCCAAGCTCGACGCCGGCGTGGTCCAGCCCGACATTGGCGACGTCAATCTGGAGACGCTGTTTTCGTCGCTGCGCTCGGATTTCCTGCCCGTGGCCGAGATGAAGGGGCTGGCGCTGAAGTTCCGCCCGGTCAGCGCCGTGGTGCGTTCGGACCGCACGCTCTTGCGCCGCATCCTGCAAAACATCCTGTCCAATGCGCTGCGCTATACCCCTTCGGGCGGCGTGCTTGTCGGCACAAGGCATCGCGGCGATACCATCCGCATCGATGTCGCCGACACCGGCTGCGGCATTCCCGACGACCAGCGCGAGGCGGTGTTCGAGGAGTTCCATCGCGGCTCCGCCATTCCAGCCGACACCGGGATCTCCGGCGGCGGGCTGGGCCTGGGCCTTGCCATCGTGCGGCGCATGGCTGCCGCGCTCGGTCATCCCGTGACGTTCTCCTCGAGGGTTGGGCGCGGCACCATCTTCCACATCGACGTGCCGGTCGGCATCGGCGCCAGCGCCGACGCCATCGCCAGCCTTGCCGAGATGGAGCGGCCGCGCGGCTACGGCCTGTTCGGCACCAAGGTGCTGCTGGTCGAAAATGACGCCGACGTGTTGCAGGCGATGACCTTCCTGCTCGAGCGCTGGCAGTGCCTGGTGCGCGCCGCGACCTCGACCGAGGCTGCGATCAGCCTGCTTGGCGACACCGACTGGGTGCCCGACATCGTCATTGCCGACCAGCATCTCGACGACGGCGACCTCGGCACCGCCACCATCGCCGAAGTCCGCGATTATC
This sequence comes from Mesorhizobium sp. M1078, assembly GCF_040318615.1. Classification (NCBI taxonomy): domain Bacteria; kingdom Pseudomonadati; phylum Pseudomonadota; class Alphaproteobacteria; order Hyphomicrobiales; family Phyllobacteriaceae; genus Mesorhizobium; species Mesorhizobium sp. M1078. Next base: position 220,335 of record NZ_JAMYMP010000004.1, on the reverse strand, counting down.
TCGGCCGCGCCGTGCCGGCGCTGATCGTCACCGCCGACGGATCGGAGGCCGTCGCCAAAGCCGCCCGCGCCGCCGGCATCGAACTGATGCGCAAGCCGCTGAAACCGGCGCAGCTAAGGGCGCTGCTGGCGCATTTGCTGGCTTGAGCCCCATACCCTCCCCTCGATGGGGAGGGTCGGCGCGCAGCGCCGGGGCGGGGTGCAGCGCCAAGCTCCCCCACCCCGCTCCGCTTCGCGGATCGACCCTCCCCACAAGGGGGAGGGTAAAGATCAAAACCCCGCCTGATCCCTGAACAACTCCGCATTGTCGAGCTTCGACACCTCGATCACCGCCTGCGTGCGGCTATACACATTGAGTTTGCGCAATATCTCCGAGACATGCGCCTTCACCGTGGTCTCGCCGACCTGCAACTCGTAGGCGATCTGTTTGTTGAGCAGGCCCTGGCGCAGCATCTGCAGCACGCGCAGCTGCTGCGGCGTCAGTTTGGCCAGCCGCTGCACCATATCGGCGCGGTCGGCGCTGTCGGCGTCGGGCGGCTGTCCCTCATATGTCTCCGGCACATAGATCGCGCCCTCCATCACCGAGCGGATTGCGGCCGCAAGATCGCTCTTGCGCGCCGATTTCGGGATGAAGCCGGCAGCGCCATAGGACAACGCCTCGGAGATGATCTTCGGCTCCTCATAGCCCGAGACGACGACCACCGGCAGCCGCGGATGGCGGGTCCTGAGTTGCAGCAGTCCATCGAAGCCATGGACATCAGGCATGTTGAGATCGAGCAGCGCCAGATCGAACGGTTTTATCCCACCCAAGAGATCGAGCGCTTCGGCGATCGAGCGCGCCTCCACCGTGTCGACTTCCGGGTACGCCATCTGCACGGCGCTGTGCAGCGCCTCGCGAAACAACGGATGGTCGTCGATGATCAGAAACCGGGCGCGATCGTTCACTGCGGTCATGGTGTTCGTTTCAGTCCTCCCTGGGCAGGATACTCCCGCTGGTATGGGCAGCTTATTGGCAAATAGTCTATCGCCATCTTAACCCCCGGAGACGAAGCCGACTTTATCAGACAATCAAGGCGCAGCCGATGCTTTTGCGGACGCTGATGCCTTGCCCGGGGGTTCAAATCGGTCAAATGTGCCGTCAAGATCCCAAGCAGAGACCCGCGCATGACAGACTTCGTCCTTCCCCTGCCCGCAACACCATCGGTCGCCGTCGCCGGCTCGGCCGAGCGTTTTGCGGTGCGACGCATCTTCTGCGTCGGCCGCAACTACGCCGCCCACGCCCGCGAACTCGGCAATGATGAGCGCGATCCGCCCTTCTTCTTCACCAAGCCGGCCGATGCGGTGGTCAATTCCGGCACCACGATCCCCTACCCGCCCTTGACCAAAAACCTGCATCACGAGATCGAATTGGTCGCGGCGATCGGCAAGGCCGGCTTCCGCATTCCGCGCGCTGAGGCGCTCGACCATGTCTGGGGCTACGGCGTCGGCATCGACCTCACTCGCCGCGACCTGCAGGACGAGGCCAAGAAAGCCGCGCGGCCCTGGGACTGGTCGAAGGCCTTCGACCGCTCGGCGCCCTGCGGTCCGCTGGTGCCGGCCGCCAAATCCGGCCATCCGCAAAAGGGCCGCATTTGGCTCGCCGTCGACGGCGCGGTGAAGCAGGAGGGCGACCTCGCCGAACTGATCTGGCCGATCGCCGATATCGTTTCGATCTGCAGCAGTGCGGTTGTACTACAACCGGGCGACCTGATCTTCACCGGCACGCCGGCCGGCGTCGGCGCGGTGGTGCCGGGCCAGACGATGACCGGCGGCGTCGACGGCATCGGCACCATCGAGATCACTGTCGGCCAAGATTCGATCGGCCAAAATTCCACCGACAAGCCGTGATCCAATGAGCGACCTCGTCCTCCACAACTACTACCGCTCTTCCACCTCCTATCGCGCACGCATTGCGCTCGAGATGAAGGGCCTGACCTACGATTACGTGCCGCATCATCTGCGTCATGGCGACCATCTGGAGCCGGCTTACCTGGCGGTCAATCCGCAGGGGCTGGTGCCGGCGCTGATCCTGGGCGACGGCACGCTTTTGACGCAGTCGCTGGCGATCATCGAATATCTCGACGAGACCCATCCCGAACCGCCGCTGTTGCCGAAGGACGCGCTCGGCCGGGCGCGCGTGCGAATGCTGGCGCAGATGATCGCCTGCGACATCCACCCGGTGAACAATCTGCGCGTGCTGACCTCGCTGCGCACTTTGTTCGGCGCAGGCGACCAGGATGTCGTCAACTGGTTCCGCCACTGGGTGAACGAAGGCTTCCAGCCGCTTGAAAAGATTCTGGCTTCATCGGATGAGACCGGCACATTTTGCCATGGCGACGCACCGGGCCTCGCCGACATCTGCCTGGTCGCCCAGATCGCCAGCAACGCCCGCTTCGGCGTCGACCTGACACCCTACCCCGAGATCTCGCGCATCCACGCCGCCTGCATGGCGCTGCCGGCCTTTCAGAAGGCGGCGCCGGAGAATCAGATAGATGCCGAATAGGCTCACAATGCCGGAGCAGAGCACGGAGAGTTGCCGATGAAAGCCGTCGTCTTCGAAAAATTCGGTGAGACGCCGAGAATCCTGACCGTGCCGGATCCGAAACCGGCTGCCGACGGCGTCGTCATCAAGGTCGAGGCGACCGGGCTCTGCCGTAGCGACTGGCATGGCTGGATGGGTCATGATGACGGCATCACGCTGCCGCATGTGCCGGGCCATGAACTGGCCGGCATCGTCGTCGCCGTCGGCAAGCAGGTGACCCGCTGGAAGGCCGGCGAACCCGTCACCGTGCCGTTCTGCGTCGGCTGCGGCCGCTGCTTCGAATGCAATTCGGGCAATCATCAGGTCTGCGAACAACAAACGCAGCCCGGTTTCACCGCCTGGGGCTCGTTTGCCGAATATGTCGCCATTGAGCATGCCGACACCAATCTCGTGCGCCTGCCCGAGGAGATGGAGTTCGCCACCGCCGCCAGCCTCGGATGCCGCTTCGTCACCTCGTTTCGCGCCATTGTCGACCAGGGCCGGGTGACGCCGGGCGAATGGGTGGCGGTGCATGGCTGCGGCGGCGTCGGCCTGTCGGCGATCATGATCGCCAGTTCCATGGGCGCCAATGTCATCGCCATCGATCTCACCGACGAGAAACTGGAATTCGCCAGAAAGATCGGCGCGGTGGCGACCATCAACGCCTCGACGACGCCGAACGTGGTCAAGGCGGTCAAGCAGATCACCAATGGCGGCGCGCATATGTCGATGGACGCGCTCGGCCACCCCACGACATCGTTCAACTCGATTGCCAATCTGCGCCGGCGCGGCCGCCACGTGCAGGTCGGCCTGATGCTGGGCGAACATGCCCGCCCGCAAGTGCCGATGGACAAGGTTATCGCCTTCGAGCTCGAAATCCTCGGCAGTCACGGCATGCAGGCCTACCGCTACCCCGCAATGATGGAAATGATCCGCGCCGGCAAGCTCAAGCCCGAACTGCTGGTCGGCAAGAAGATCAGCCTTGATGAGGCGCCGGCGGCGCTGATGGCGATGGGCGGTTTCGAGGGGATTGGCATTGGGGTGGTGACGAAGTTCGCATAGCCATCCGACAAAAATCTTTCCGCAATCGCTTTACAATCGACGTAGGACTATTCACAATCTGGAGTTGATAAAGATTAAGGAACACGCATAGATTGATGCGATCCATTCTCTTGGCCGAGGCCGGAAATGAGACTTTTTCTGCTCTGTCTTTTGTTGCTGTGGCCTACGCTCAGTGCCTGGGCGGAAGAGAGTGGAGTCGCTGACGCCCAAGCGCCAGGTCAGGGCTCCGCCTCGACATCCAATGAAGCAGAGACGGCAAAGGAATCCACTCTGCGGTTCGAAGATTTTCCGGCGAAGATTTTTCAAAAGAAGGCTGCGAAGGACATCCTAATTCACCCTAATGATTCCTGGGCGCAGGCAGTTAAGCCGGATATTCGCGAAGCGATGAAACGTGGTGCCGACTTCGCCGGTCACTTCTCCGTCGTTCTGGTCAACTGCGGCAATGCATGTATTGCCGCACGCATGGTTGATTTACGCACCGGTCAGCTCTTTTGGATTCCCGGGGGCTACCAGTTGGACTTGGAGTACTACGTAAGGAGTCGGTTAATGAGGGTTGCTTGGGCGGAACCTTCCGAAAATCCAGTGTGCGTGCGCCAGGATTTTGAGTGGACGGGGCGCAAATTCGTCAAGCGCTACGAGGATCGCGAGGAAGTCGCCGATTCGTCCGAATGTCCTGGTTTGGCGTACATAGGCAAGCCGCTTCAGTGAATAGCGCAGCAGCAGCACTCTCACCGCGCAAACTTCTTCGCCCCGAACACGCAAGCCACCACGCCGAGCGTAACAACCACCATCAGCGGGCTGACCTGCTCGTGCAGCAGGGTCGCTGCCAGCGCGAGGCCGAAGAAGGGCTGCAGCAGTTGCAACTGCCCGACCGCGGCGATGCCGCCTTGCGCCAGGCCGCGATACCAGAACACGAAGCCGATCAGCATGCTGAACAGCGAGACATAGGCGAGACCGACCCAGGCGCCGGAGCCGACGCCGGCAAAGGATGGCGGCAGCGTCGCAAAGGTCAGCACAAGCATGATCGGCAGCGAGATCGCCAGCGCCCAGCAGATCACCTGCCAGCCGCCCAGCCTGCGCGACAATGCGGCCCCCTCGGCATAGCCCAATCCGCAGACGATGATTGCGGCCAGCATCAGGCCGTCGCCGACAGGTGAGGCCGTCACGCCTTGCATCAGGGCAAAACCGGCGACCAGCGCGCTGCCGATGCAGGAGAACAGCCAGAAGGCCGGGCGCGGACGCTCGCCACCGCGCAGCACGCCGAAGATCGCGGTGGCCAGCGGCAGCAGGCCGACAAAGATGATGGAATGGGCGGAGGTGACGTGCTTGAGCGCCAGCGCGGTGAGCAAGGGAAAGCCGACGACCACGCCAAGGGCGACGATCACCAGCGACAGAAAATCGCTGCGCGCCGGGCGCCTCTGTTGGAACAGCACGAGCATCGCCAGGCCAAGCAGTCCGGCAATCGCCGCGCGGGCCGAGGTCAGGAACGTCGGATCGAAATCCGCCACTGCGACGCGCGTCGCCGGCAGCGAGCCTGAGAAGATCAACACGCCGATGAATCCGTTCGCCCAGCCGCTCGCGGTCTTGTCCATTCCAGGCTCCATTGCTTTCGCCCTCTATCGGGCAAGTGCCTATGGTGCAGCCAGAGACAATGCAGTACAATTCCGCAAAACTGTAATGGCTATCAGAGCAATACAGATGACCGAACTCATTTTGGAAACTGGCAATGCGCACCCTCCTGTCGCGACCACGCTTGTGGAAACTGTCATGGCGACCATCCGCCAGCGGATATCGGCGCGCAGCCTGACGCCGGGCGCGCGGCTGCCTTCGATCCGCGCCTTCGCCAAAGCCATGCAGGTGTCCAAATCCACCGTCGTCGAAGCCTATGAGCGGCTTGCTGCCGAAGGCGCGATACGCTCACGGCCGGGCTCGGGCTTTTATGCCGCCGGATCGCTGGCGCCGTTGTCGCTGGCCGAGATTGGACCCCGGCTCGACCGCGCCATCGATCCGCTGTGGGTTTCGCGCCAGTCGCTGGAAGCCGGCGACGAGATGCTGAAACCCGGTTGCGGCTGGATGCCGGCCTCGTGGATGCCGCAGTCCGCCCTGCGCCGGGCGCTGCGCACGGTGGCGCGCGCCGACGATGTCGACCTTGCCGATTACGGCACGCCGCTCGGTCTGCCGCCGCTGCGGCAATTGCTGGCACGGCGCATGGAAGGGCACGGCATCGAGGTCTCGCCCGAACAGATCATGCTGACGGAATCGGGCACGCAGGCCATCGATCTTCTGTGCCGCTTTCTGATCGGGCCCGGCGATACCGTGCTGCTCGACGACCCCTGCTATTTCAATTTTCACGCGCTGCTGCGCGCCCACCGCGCCAAGGTGGTCAGCGTGCCCTACACGCCATCGGGGCCGGATATCGAGCTGTTCGCGCAGGCGCTCGCCGAGCACAGGCCGCGCCTCTACATCACCAATTCCGCCATCCACAACCCGACCGGCGCGATCCTGTCGCCGGTGACCGCGCACCGGCTGCTGAAGCTCGCCGACCAGTCGGACCTGACCATCATCGAGGACGATATCTTCGCCGATTTCGAGCACAGCCCAGCGCCTCGGCTGGCGGCGTTCGACGGCCTCAACCGCGTCGTCCATATCGGCAGCTTCTCCAAGACGCTATCGGCGTCGGTTCGCTGCGGCTTCATCGCGGCACCACGCGACTGGATCGAGCAACTTACCGACCTCAAGATCGCCACCACCTTCGGCGGCGGCCGGCTGGCGGCCGAACTGGTGCTGACGCTGCTTAGGGACGGCAGCTACCGCAAGCACATGGAATTGCTGCGCGCGCGGCTTTCCCGCGCCATGGGCGAGACGGGCGCGCGCCTGAAGGCCATCGGCATCACGCCCTGGATCGACCAACCGGCCGGCTTGTTCCTGTGGTGCAGCCTGCCGGATGGCGTGGACGCGGCTGAAATGGCACGCCGCGCGCTGGCCGACAACATCGTGCTGGCGCCCGGCAACGCATTCAGCCTGTCGGGAACCGCCAGCCGGTTCCTGCGCTTCAACGTTGCCCAATGCCAAGACGAGCGGATTTTCAGGGTGCTCAAGGCGGCAATGGCGCGCTGAGCGCTCAGCGGGAGGCCGCGCAGACCTCCCGAACGCAATCTCGCAGCCAGCGTTGCGCCGGATCGGCATCGAGCCGTGGATGCCAGAGCATCGAGATGGTGACCTCCACCGTGGCGACCGGCAGCGGAAAGCTGACCATGCCGGCGCGTGCGCCTTGCGTGTGCTGTTCGGGCACGCTGGCAATAAGGTCCGAAGCGCGCGCCATGGCGAGTGCAGCCGAAAAGCCGGAGACCATGCACATGACGGTTCGCTGCAGGCCGAGCAGCGCCAAAGTCTGATCGATCGGCCCTCTTTCCCGACCCCGCCGTGAAACGCTGATGTGGCGGCCGGCCGCGTAGCGTTCAGGCGTTACCGCGCCTTCACTCAAAGGGTGGCCGGCTCGCACAGCACCGACGGAGCGGTCGCGAAACAGCGCCTGTGTCAGCACTTCAGGTCCGGCCTCGCCGGCAACGCCGATTTCGAGGTCGATGTCCGCGTCGCGTAGCGAGGCGACATCCTTGTCGGATTTGGGCCCAAAGCGCAGCCGCGCGCCCGGCGCCTCGGCCTGGATGCGGGCGACAAGACGCGGCCCGAATTCCTCGACGAACCCTTCATTGGTGCGCAGCGTGAAGATCTGTTCCAGCTTTGCGAGATCGAGAGGCCTGGCAGGGCGCAGCAACGTTTCTGCTTCCTGGACGACATGGCCGGCCTGCTGCCGCAATGCCTCCGCGCGCGGCGTCGGGACCAGGCCGCGGCCGGCGCGGACCAGCAGCGGATCGCCGGTCGCTTCCCGCAGCCGCGCCAGCGTGCGGCTCATCGCCGAAGGGCTGAGCCGCAGCCGGGTTGCCGCGCGCGCCACGCTGCCTTCGGCGAGCAAAACGTCGAGCGCGAACAGCAGATTGAGATCGGGCGATGCCATCGGCGGATTGTAGCACATGCCATGGCGTTTGCCGCACGAATAAGATGCAAATGATGCGCCTTCCGCCATTCCATCCTGACGACTAGATCTCCGACAGGTCCGGTTGCGGGACTGACAAGGAGGAAATCGCCATGGCAATTGCTGAGCAGAACGAGTGCGCATCGGCGCCGCAGAACACCCGGTCCGCAGGCCTGGCCCACTCTCCTGTCTTGGCATTGGCCAGCCTGTCGCTCGCCACGCTGCTGTCGTCGCTTGGAACCAGCATTGCCAGCGTCGGACTGCCTTCCCTCATGCAGGCGTTCGGTGCGCCGTTCCAGTCCGTGCAATGGGTGGTTCTCGCCTATCTGCTCGCCATCACCGCCCTGATCGTCAGCGCCGGGCGCCTGGCTGACATGGTCGGCCGCCGGCCGTTGCTGCTCGGCGGCATCGCGCTGTTCACACTGGCCTCGGTGCTCTGCGGCCTAGCGCCGACGCTCTGGCTGCTGATCGCGGCGCGCGCCGTGCAAGGGCTGGGTGCCGCGCTGATGATGGCGCTGACGCTGGCCTTTGTCGCGGAGACCGTGACCAAGGAGAGAACCGGCAGCGCCATGGGCCTGCTCGGCGCCATGTCGGCAATCGGCACGACGCTCGGCCCCTCGCTTGGCGGCTTGCTGATCGCCGGCTTCGGCTGGCGGGCGATCTTCCTCGTCAATGTGCCGCTCGGCCTCCTGACCTTTGCCCTCGCCTCGCTGGCCCTGCCTGCCCGCGACAAGACTGCGGAAGCAGCTCAAAACAGCTTCGATGCGATCGGGACGGTCTTGCTGGCCCTGACGCTGGCCGCCTATGCATTGGCCATGACGCTCGGCCGCGGCCATTTCGGCGCCCTCAACATCGGCCTCCTGGTGGCCGCCGGCATCGGCGTCGTTCTGTTCGGCGTTGCGCAGACGAAGGCGAAAAGTCCCTTGATCCGGCTTGCCCGGTTGTACGACATCCGGCTCAGCGCCAGCCTCGCCGCGAACCTCGTTGTCGCCACCGTGATGATGGCGACCCTGGTGGTCGCTCCGTTCTATTTGTCGCGAGGGCTGGGGCTCAATGCTGCGATGGTCGGCGTGGTCCTGTCGACAGGTCCGCTGGTCTCCGCGCTCTCGGCGCTTATCGCCGGCCGCCTCACCGATCGCTTCGGTACCAACAGGATGATGATCGCCGGACTATTCGGCCTGGTCAACGGCACCTTGCTTTTGTCGCTCGCCGCAACAAGACTCGGCATTGTCAGCTATATCGTGCCGATCGCCGCCACCTGCTTCGGGTACGCCCTGTTCCAGACATCCAACAATGCCGCCGTCATGAGCGGTGTCGCTGCCGGCGAGCGCGGCGTGGTGTCCGGCCTGCTCAATCTGTCGCGCAATCTCGGCCTGATCACCGGCGCATCGCTTATGGGCGCCATTTTTGCGGCTGCCTCGACGGGAGAACGGCAAAGCCAGGACATGCTGACCTCAGCGGCAGCCGCGCACGGCATGCAGGTTACCTTTCAGACGGCAACGGTCCTGGCGGTGGCTGCGCTGTTGCTGGCACTGCTCTCGACCCGCGCCGGCGGCAGGCTGTCGGTGCGGCAACAGCCATCATGACCGAAGATGGGAGCTTACGCTCCCGCCCGCTTGCGCTGCTCATAAAGCATGACCAGCGTTTCGGCGGTCAGAGCCGGCCTCTGTTCGCCCTCGATCTCGACAGTGTTGGCGGCCTTCATCAGATACTGGCCCGGCCCTTTGTCCTCCACCGACAACAGCGTCGTGCGCAACCGGATGCGTGCGCCGACCCTGACGGGCGCCAGGAACCGCACCTTGTCGAAGCCGTAATTGAAGGCGGCTTGCGTATTTTCGGGGACGATGCCCATGCCCAGCGCCAGCGCGCCGATGATCGACAGCGTCAGATAGCCATGCGCGATCGTGGTGCGAAATGGGCTCTGCCGCTTCGCCCGCTCCGGATCGACGTGAATCCACTGATGGTCGCCTGTGCATTCGGCAAACTGGTTGATGCGGTTCTGGTCGACGGTCGTCCATTCCGACACGCCGAGCTCCTGCCCGGCCATCGCCCTTAACTGCTCGAAGGTCGGCGGCGTTTTCGGCCGTAGTTCCGTCATTCCTGCTTTCCCGGTGGCTCCCAGTGCCTCGGACCACGAACGGACGGCTCCTGTCAATTCGCCCGTTGCGATTCCGTTCCGCCATTTTCCGCCAAACAGCGTCCCTCGTCCATGCTCATGCGCCGCAACCGGCCCACTCCTCTCATGGTTGCGTTGAGAGTTACTTCTTGTCATAGCCCGAGCGGATTTCCTCCATCGCTTCCTTGATGCGGCTGCGCAGGATTTCGATCGATTCGGTGCCGGATTTCTTGACCAGCTCGGCCACTTCGCCGGCATTTTTCAGGGCGGCTTCGAAGGATTTCCTGGCGAACTCCGCCTGTTTTGTCATCAGTTCCTGGGGATTGCCCGGCGCCTTGTAGCTCTGCGCCATGTCGCTGACTTCACGCAGCGTGTCCTGCAGCATCTCGCGCTGTCTGGACAACAATGAGGTCGCGCCGGCAGCTCCCGCCCGCGCCGATCTTTCCAGGGCCTCGAGGTTCTTGCGATGATGCGCGAGGATCGCCTCGACATTCGGCACCTTCAGGTCACGGCCGAACCGGCTGAACATGTCCAGGAACGAATCGGAGTCGGGTTGTTTGGCCATTGCTCGTGCTCCCCAGTGTCGCAAATGCTGAACCCTGTTCTGGACAATAGCACTCGCGCGCCGTGTGTCCATTCGGACGCCCAAGCAATTCAGCGGCAAATGCAGCATCAGCCAGCGAGAAACAGCCTCTCCGCCGTGTAGAGCACGAGACCGGCCAGGCCGCCAATAATCATGCCATTGAAGCGGATATATTGCAGGTCCCTGCCGATGTTCATCTCGATCAGCCTCGTCAGCTGGGCAAGGTCCCAGCGCTTGACCTGATCGGCGATGAACGTCGACACACCGCTGTTCTGGCTCTCGACGAATGACGACAGCGCCACGACAAAGCCCTGGTTCATGTCGGCCCTGATCTGCGGATCGCCTGAGAGATGACGGCCGACCTCGACGAACATGTTGGCGAGATGCGCGCGAACAATCGAATTCTCCGCCTTGGCGTCCTGTTCGATGAACACGCTGAGGCTCTGCCACATGTCGCCGGCGAGCGACTTCACTTCCGGCCGCGCCAGGAAATCGCGCTTCAGCTTCTCGGCCCGTTTGGCGTATTGCTTCGAGGTTCTGAGCCGCTCGATGAAGCTGTGCGCGAAACGGTCGAATTCGGCGCGCATCCGATGGTCGGGATCGGCCCGCACCTCGTCAAGCAGCGAACCGGCAGAAGCGACGATCTTCTTCAGCAGATAGGCGTCGGCTCTGAACAGGTTGAACAGCGACGGCAATTCCTCGCGGATTTTCTCGCGCATGGTCGCCAGCGCCTCTTCATCGTTCAGGAACCGGCCGATCACCCTGGTGAATTCGTCGAAGAGTTTCTGGTGGCGGCGGTCGTCGGTCAGTGCCGACAGCAATTCGGCCGCGAGCGGCGCCAGCGGCACCTTGTCGATCTGCTCCAGCATGCGGCTGGTGACGAAGCCGCGCAGGCCGGATTGCTCGATCGCCGCAAGCGTCTGCGGGACCAGCCGTACGACGAAGCGCGACAGGCCGGCAGAGCGTTCGGCGTCAGTCAGCCAGTCGGCGACGAGTGCTGCAAAATCGACCTCGGCCAGCTTTTTCCGCACCGGCTCCGGCGCCAGAAAATTGACCTCGATGAAGCGGCCCAGATTGTCGGCGATGCGGTTCTGGTTCGCTGGGATGATGGCGGTGTGCGGGATCGGCAGGCCCAGCGGCCGCTTGAACAGCGCCACCACCGCGTACCAGTCGGCCAGGCCGCCAATGGTCGCCGCCTCGGCGAAGGCCGCCACGAAGCCCAGCCACGGATACTTGGCCTCGAACGATTTGGCCACGGCAAAAACCACGACGCAAAGCACCAGCGCAGCCGTGGCGAGGAACTTTGTCCGCCGCAACGCGAAAAGCTTGGCGCCCGTCTCGGCATCAAAACCGCCAGGCGCCAGGGACGAAGCCGATTGGGACATGATACGCCGCTCCTCATCGATCTCTTGGCTATCTGGCATGGGCTATTTAGGGGGTGTTTGGGCCCGTAGCATGATCGGATGGGCCGATTTCGTCCGGGAATTGCCGGTTTCGCACGCAAAGTTGACAAGAATGTTCATCTATCATGCAATCCCAGTCTGGAATTGTTCCAAGGTATAGGCCATATTCCGATCAGGCCAGTGTGGGCGAATCCGAAACTCCGGGTGAGAAAGCCGCACCAGCACAATCTAAAATCTGGTGCAGTTCCAACGCGCCAGCACTCGGGTGAGGAATGAAATGCGGCTGACGCGCCAGACCAACTACGCCATGCGCATCCTGATGTATTGCGCCGCCAACAACGATCGCCTGAGCCGCATCCCCGAGATTGCGGCCGCCTATTCGGTGTCGGAGCTTTTCCTGTTCAAGATCCTGCAGCCGCTGGTCGAGCATGGCCTGGTCGAGACAGTACGCGGCAGGAATGGCGGCGTGAGGATCGGCCGCCCCGCCGAGCAGATCAGCCTGTTCGACGTCGTACGGGTGACCGAAGAGAGCTTTGCCATGGCCGAATGCTTCGAGAACGACGCCGCCGAATGCCCGCTGGTCGACAGCTGCCAGCTGAATTCGGCGCTGCGCGAGGCGCTCAACGCCTTCTTTGCCGTACTCTCCCGCTACACTATCGCCGATATGGTGGCGGCGCGCCCGAATGTGCGTCATTTGCTCGGCATCGACATGCTGGTCCAGCGAGCTCCGGCCGCCTGAGTTTTCTAGTTTAGGCGGCTGACTGCGGCAAGACGAACGGCATGTTCGCCGCCGGCAACACACCGACCCCCTTAGCCGACAATCGAACACCTTTTCGATCAGATCGTCGCTCAGCACCTCCTGCGGTGAACCGTCGGCGGCGAGCCGGCCGCGATGCATGGCGAAAATCCGGTCGGCATACATGGCCGTCAGATTGAGGTCGTGCAGGATGGCGATCACACCGCCGCCGCGCCGGGCGAAATCGCGGGCGATGTTCATGATGATCAGCTGGTGCTTGATATCGAGGCTGGAGACCGGCTCGTCGAGATAGAGATAGCGCGGCTTGCCGTCCAGCACCGGCGCCCAGACCTGGCACAGCACGCGCGCCAGCTGCACACGCTGTTGTTCGCCGCCCGAAAGCTCCTGATAGAAACGGCCGGCAAAGCCGTCGAGGTCGACCCGCGCCAGCGCCCGCTCGGGCAGACGATCATCTTCGCCCGGCAGAACGCCGGAACGGCCGCCGATAAGGCCGAGCCTGACCACTTCGTGCACGGTGAAGGGAAAGGACAGCGTCGCGGCCTGCGGCAGCACGGCACGCACGGTGGCGGCCTCCACCGGCCTCATCGCCGTGAGATCGCGCCCGTTAACGGCCACTGTCCCCACAAACGCCAGATCGCCCGACAACGCCTTCAAAAACGTCGTCTTGCCCGAGCCGTTGGGTCCGACGATTGCCGCAATTTCGCCCGGCCGCGCGACGAAATCGACATTGGCAACAATGCGCTTGCCGCCGATCGCTACCGAGACATCGCGTGCTTCGATCATGCCGGCCTCATAGGTTTCAAATCTCACAAGTCGATTACGCCGCGCTTGCGCAGCAGGATCCAGAGGAAGAACGGTGCGCCGGCGATCGCGGTGACGATGCCGATCGGCAGTTCGGCCGGGGCCACGACCACGCGGGCAACGGCATCGGCGATCAGCAGCATGGAGGCGCCGAGCAGCGCCGATGCCGGCAAGAGATAGCGATTGTCCGGACCGATCAGCAGCCGCAAGAGATGCGGCACGACGATGCCGACAAAACCGATGCCTCCGCTGACTGCGACAGAGGCGCCGACCGCTGCCGAGACGCCGACGATCGCGGTGTATTTCAGCCGCTGTACCGGGATGCCGAGATGTCCGGCCGTCGCCTCGCCGAGCGCCAGGGCGTTGAGGCCTTTGGCCAGGAACGGCATTGCCGCAAGCGCCAGCACGATGATCGGCCCGACGGAAGCGATCTTCGGCCAGGTCGCGCCGCCAAGCGAGCCCAGCTGCCAGAAGGTCAGGTCGCGCAACTGCCGGTCGTCGGCAATGAACATCAGGATACCGGTCAGCGCCATGGCAAGGGCTGCGAGCGCAATGCCGGCAAGCAGCATGGTGGCGACCGAGGTGCGCCCCTGCCACGTGGCGACGCGGTAGAGCACCAGCGTGACCGCAAGGCCGCCGCAGAAAGCGGCGAGCGGCAAGGCCATGCCGCCGAGCGCCAAAGTGAGCGGCGCCAGCCATGTTGTGCCGAGCACGATGACGGCGACGGCGCCGAGGCTGGAACCGGCTGAAACGCCGATCAGGCCGGGATCGGCGAGCGGATTGCGAAACAGGCCCTGCATGACCGCGCCCGATACGGCCAGCGCCGCACCGATCAGCACGCCGAGCAGCACGCGCGGCATGCGGATGTCGTAGACGATCAGCCGGTCGCGGGCGCCAAGCGCGGCGTCGGCCGGCACGGCGCCGGTTAGCCAGTCACGAATGACACCGACGGCCGATGCATCGGAAGCGCCCGACCTCAGAGACAGGAACAGCGAAAGGGCAAGGGCTACGTACAGGAGCAAAATAACCAGGCGCGCGCGCCCGGAACGATCGCCCTCGGCCATCTTGCCCGCCGCGCCGGCGATCGACTGATCCACCATCGGCTCAGTCCGTGACCTGGCTGCCATAGAGCGAGGCGGCCAGATCGTGGATGGCATCGGCCGTGCGCGGCCCGAAGCCGAGCAGATAGCTGCCATCCATCAGGATCAGTTTGCGGCCTTCACCCGCCGGCGTCGAGGTGATCGACGGGATGGCGAACAGCTCGGCCTCCGCAATCGGCGGGCCGGCATTCTTCATGGCCAGGATCACGTCCGGCCTGGCGGTTACGATGGCCTCGTCGGACATCTGCTTGTAGCCGGAAAAACCTTCGACGGCGTTGACCGCACCGGCGAGCTTGATGATGCCGTCGCCGGCGGTGTCGGTGCCGGCGGCCAGGATCTTGCCGCCCTGGATCGACAGCACGAACAGGATGCGCTTGCGCTGCTTGATCGACGCCGTCTGCTTCTCGGCCGCCTTCAGCTTGGCGTCGGTCTCGGCCACAAGTTTCTCGGCCTTGGCATCGACGCCGAGCGCCTTGCCGACGATGCGGATCTTTTCCAGGATGCCGTCATGGCTGTAGTGCTCGGGCACGTCGATGAACGGGACGCTCGACTTTTTCAGCACATCGACCGCTTCCTTCGGCCCGCTGCCATGCAGCGCCAGAATGCCGGACGGGTTGACCGAAAGCACACCTTCCGGCGACAGCTGGCGCATATAGCCGACGTCGGGCAGCGCGACCGCGGCGGCGGGATAGCGGCTGGTCGAATCGCGAGCGACCAAGTGGCCCTCTTCGCCAAGCGCGTAGACGATCTCTGTGATCGAGCCGCCGACCGCCGCGATCCGCGACGTGTCGGCGAACATGGCCACATTCTCGCTGGCCGGCGCCGGAGAGATGGCAAGAACCAACGAAAGACCCACGACCGGAGGAAGCGCCGAACGCAACAGTGAAATCATCGTCGTGGTCCTAAGGCAGCGGTCGGGCTTGGAATGCGCGGCAGATTTTCGGCGAGGAACCGCCAGTCGTCGCGCTCGCCCTCGCCTTCATGGCGCTCGCCGAAGAACTGGATGATCATCTTGCCGTCGGCGCCATAGGCTTCGAGCGAGGTGACATGACCGTCCTTGGTCGGTTTGCGCACCGCCCACGCCTCCTGGATGTGGTCGGTGCGCAGATGCAGGTGGAACGTCTCGTCCATCACGTTGATCCACGGCCCCATCGGCTTGATCGACTTGACGGGACCGGAATGGATCTGGATGCAGCCTCGGTTTCCGACAAAACACATGATCGGCATGCCGTCGGCGGCATGGTGGAACATGGCGCCGATGGCATCATTGTCGAGCAGCCAGGCATAGTCCTGGCCGACCATGCGCATGGCCTGGTGGCGGGTGAGCTTCAGCGTTTTCAACATGCCAAAGAACTGGTGGACGTCGGTCAGCCGGCTCCAGCGGTCACGCAGATCGTCGGTGTCTGCGGCAACGCCCGACGTCTCCGCGTCGTCGTCGGCCAGGCCTGCGATAGACACGGTCGCCTCCTGGTTCGGCGATTCGAGTGCGGCCACGAGTTTCTGGTAGGCATAGAGATTGGACGCCGGCCGCAGATGCACCTTGTGCACCGCATCGCCGGCCGCGTCGAAGAATTGCAGGCTGCGGCGGATGTCGCCACCGTCGCGCTTTTCCACGGCAAAGCCATGCGCCCAGACTTTGGGAAAAATGCGCAGGTCGATGTTTTCGCCCAGTACCATGGCATTGTGCGCACCTGTGACAACCTTGTCGTAGACGCCGATCTTCTCGTGCACCGCGCTTTCGTTGCGGGTCAGTGCCATCACTTCGCCAACGGCATCGAGGCCGGTCAGCAGATCGTTGACCCTGGGCTCGACGCGCACGACGCCGTCGCCGCAATGCGCGGCCACCAGCTCGGCCTCGGAAATACCGAGCTCGGCGGCAAGATCGCGCTCGCGCGCTTTCGGATTGTCTGTCCGCGCCCGCCGGATTTCATGCGGGGCGGGTTTTGCGCGCTGGTCCATGTCCTGCTTACCTGTCTGCCGTGTTTGGTCGTTTCGTCACTTGTTGAGGATGAGCTTGCCCTGGCGGGTGATCTTCAGCCGATAGAGCGCGCCATGGTGCTCGATGCCAATCTCGTGCTCGCCCTGGAACAGCGTGTTGGAGGACAGCGTCCGCACCGCCAGCGGCACCCGGTCGAAGCGGGTCGGCGTCTCCTCGGAACGGCGGACGCGGTAACGGAAGTCGTTGGGATTGTGGGTGTTCATCTCTTTCGATCCCTTTCCTGTGCCGGGCAACTGGCTAGGCGTTGCAAATGCCGATTCATTTCTTGACTTGAATCATCATGTTTATTAGTCAGTGCAATACCGGACTAAATGAGTCAATATTTAAGACGCCGGACGGAATGAAAAAAGCCAGCGAGCGCCAAGCCAGCCAGCATCGAACCTGGAATTTTGGAGTTGGGGCATGGGCTTGGGAAATTGTGGACGACTGGGTCTGGCGAACGCCGATCCGGTGCATCGGCCTATGGCAAAGGCAATGGCAGCCTTGCTTGCGGGGGCAGCGACGATCGCGCTGCTGCCATCGCCGGCCAGCGCTCAGCCGGCCGCCGACCAGCAGCAGGCTGATCCGGCCAGGAAAGCTGAAGACACCAAGGCCGCCCCTGCCGGCGCAACGCTGCTCGACAAGATCCTCGTCATCAGCCGCACCGGCGAGACGGCGATCGAATCGCTTGCCTCGGCCAGCCATGTCGACCAGGAACAGCTCGACCGCCGCATGGCGACGACGCCGAGCGAAATGCTGCTCGGTGTGCCTGGTGTCGCCGTGCAGGCCGATGCGCGACGCGTCAGCTCCAGCATCAACATCCGCGGCCTGCAGGATTTCGGTCGCGTCGCCGTCATCGTCGACGGCGCCAGGCAGAATTTCCAGCGCTCCGACCACGGCACGCAGTCGACCTTCTATGTCGATCCCGAGCTCATCAAATCCGTCGATGTCATCCGCGGACCGGTCGCCAACACCTATGGCTCCGGCGCCATTGGCGGCGTCGTCTTCTTCGACACCAAGGATGCGGTGGATTTCCTCAGACCGGGCGAAACCTGGGCCGGCTCCGTCACCGGGCGCTATGAAAGCAACGGCAAGGGCTGGACCACCAGCGCCAGCGGCGCCTACAAATTCAACGACGATTTGGATGTGCTGGGCAACATCGTCTACCGCGACTACGGCGACTACAAGAATGGCAGCGGCGACACCGTCGCCGGTACCGGTTTCGACGTGCTGAGCGGCCTGCTCAAGACCACAATCCGCCTGAGCGAGAACAGCGAATTGAAGCTCGGCTGGGTCGGCTCGAGCGACGGCTGGACGGAAACCAGCGGCGGCGTGCCGGCCAACGACGTCGACGTGAAGTCGAACACCTTCACCGCCCGCTACAACATCACCGACGACGCCAGGAGCTGGCTCGATCTCCACATCAACGCCTCCTACAACAAGACCAATCTGGACCTGACGACGCTGGCGCCGCAAAACAGGTTCGATCCAGTCACTGGTCTTCCCGTCGTGCTGCCGGCAGGATCGATGTCGACTTTCGATGTCGGCACCACCGGCATCGACATCTGGAACACGTCGCGCTTCGAAACCGCCGGTATCTCGCACGAGCTGACCTATGGCGGCGACTGGGCGGGCGACATTGTCGAGACCGGCGGCACGTCGGGCGGCGACTCCTTCTACACGCCGTCGGGTAAGCGCAACGTCTCGGGCGCCTACATCCAGGACAAGCTGACCTGGGACTGGCTCGAGATCATCACCGGCCTGCGTTACGACAATTACAGCCTGGAGGATTCCGACAATGAAACGTCAGGTGATCGTCTGTCGCCGCGCATCACCGTTGGCGTCTCGCCCTTCGAAAGCGCCAGCCTTGCGGGCCTGCAGTTCTACGGCACCTATGCGGAAGGCTACCGCTCGCCGTCACTGACCGAAACGCTGATCAGCGGCAACCATCCGGCAGGCGTCACCTTCCCGTTCCTGCCCAACCCAAACCTGCGGCCTGAAACCGGCAAGACCACCGAGTTCGGCGTCAACTACAAGCTGAACGACCTTATCGAGGCTGGCGACGCGTTCCGGCTCAAGGCCGGCTACTTCCACAACGATGTCGACGACTACATCGAAGGCGTCACGCTGTCGGCATTCGACCCGACCAGCGGCTGCCCGTTCGGCCCCGGCATTCCGATCTGCTTCCAGTACCAGAACGTCGCCCAGGCCAAGATCAACGGCTTCGAACTGGAAAGCGTCTACGATGCCGCCTGGGGTTATGCCGGGCTGTCGGCCTCGATCAACAACGGCCACACCATCTCCGATGAAGGCGAGCGGGCCGACCTTGCCACCATCCCGTCCTCGCAGGTCACCGGGCAGCTCGGCTTCCGCTTCCTTCAGGACAAGCTGACCGTCGGCGGCGAGGTGCAGTACAACGGCAAGCCGAAGGGCAACCCCGTGGCCAAGGATTATACTCTGGTCAACGCCTTCGCCAGTTACCAGGCCACCGACAATCTGAAGGTGGACTTCCGCGCCGACAATTTGTTCGACGTCAAATACACCAACCCGCTGAACGGCGGCACCACCGCCGTCATCTATGAACCCGGCATCACGCTGAAGCTGGCCGCGACCATGCGCTTTGGAGGCTGACACCCATGACAAGTTTGACGGCATCGCTTCGGCTCCTGACCTCGACGCTGGCGAAGTCGCTTGGCTTGATGCCGGCGTGGGCTCAGTCCGCGCCGGCTCCGCAACTCAGCCTCGAGCTCAATGCCGTGCAGCCCTCGGACAAGGGTTGCCGGCTGACCTTCGTCGTCAACAATGCGCTCGGCGCCGATCTGTCCAAGGCGGCTTTCGAAATCGCGCTGTTCAACGAGGCCGGCGTGGTCGACCGCCTGAGCGTGCTCGACTTCAAGGACCTGCCGGCCGGCAAGACCAAGGTGATCCGCTTCGACCTCGCCGGCACCGACTGCACCAAACTCAGCCGCGTGCTGATCAACAGCGCCACCGAATGCGCCGGCGTCGAACCGGGCGCCTGCATGCGCGGCCTGAAGACGCAGACCAAGACCGGTATCGCATTCGGCGTTTGAGGTGGGTCTGCATCCCGCCTTCCTGCAAGATATTCCGGCGCGGCCTGTCTCCGGCCCTCCGTTATGGCCGGCAACCGATCTTGATTTGACAATCCCACCCCGCTGGCGGCAGGTCTCGCCGCGAACCATGCAGGACATCACCCCCCTCCTCGACGCCGGCAGCGAACCGGCGATAACTGTGGACGAGCTCGTACAGCCGGCGGCCGCGGACCGCAAATGGACTGTGGCGATCGTCGCGTCCTGCCTGCTCCATGCCGCTGCCGCAGCGGCGTTCATGGTCGCACCCGCCGGGACATTCGATACCGGGAAGGCAATACAGGCCGAAGGCGCCGATCGATCAGGCGCCGACGTCCTCGGCACCGCTTTGCAAAACCCGGTACCCGACGCGGTGGATGTTACCCTGGTAACCGATCCGCAGCCGGCCAAGCCCGTCCAACCCACGCCGCAAACCGAGGCGCCTCAAGCCGTAGAGGAGCCGGCGGCGCCCAAATCTGCGCCGGAATCTGCCAAGCAGGCAACCGTCGCTCCCGATGCACCAACGGCCGCCATCCCGGATGATCAAAGTGTCGCCCCGGAGGCTGAGACGCCTGCACCGTCACCGGTTCAAACGCAGAGTTCGGAGGCGTCTCCCGCCAATGAGCCTGCCGTTGAATTGCCTGCCGCGAGGCCACCAGTCCCAAGCCCGAGGCCAAGTACATCAATATCGGGCGCACCAATATCGGGAGAGACTGGCGGCACGGCAGATGGCGAGGAGCGCGAGGCAACGGCGGTTGCCAGCAAAGGCGGAAAACAGAGCGCGGCGGGCAATTCGATGGAATCCGGCTACAGCGTTGAAGTTCAGAACAAGCTTGTCCGCGCCAACCGCCACGTTTCGAAGGCGGTTCAAGCCAAGGCTCGCAACAATGCCAGGGTCTATTTCGTCGTCATGGCCGACGGCAGCGTCAGCGACTTGCAGCTTGTCGAAAGTTCAGGGTCTGCCGAGCTAGACCAATTCGCTTTGAAACTGGTGCGCCAGCAAGCGCCGTTCCCGCCCATTCCACCTGAGACCGGATTATCAAGTTGGGTGTTCAGGGCGCGGATCGGTCCGTTTTAACCAGCTCGTAGACCTTCGCCAAATGTCATCGTCCATCAATTCAAGAGGAAGCCCAATGTACATCGCCATGAACCGCTTCAAGGTCCAGAACGGCTCGGAGACCGCCTTCGAGGATGTCTGGAAGAACCGCGATTCGAGCCTCTCGGAGATGAAAGGCTTCAGGGAATTCCACTTGCTGCGCGGCCCGGTCAACGAGACCGAGGGTTATACGCTGTTTGCCTCGCACACGGTGTGGGCAAGCCATGAGGATTTCGTCGCCTGGACCAAATCCGAGAATTTTCGCGCCGCCCACCGCAACACCGGCACCTCGAAGGTGCATTATCTCGGCCATCCGCAGTTCGAAGGCTTTTCGGTCGTCGAAGGGGCCTGATTGAGATTTCACCCGTCGACGAGATCTGACGACGGGCAGATGCCGTCAGGTTCCGGTTGAATTCCGGCCGCCCAGTCGCCGAAGCCACTGGGCAATGTGCAGGCGCAGCCGCCGCCAGGGCTGTCCGCGTGTCAGGTAGCGCGCCAACCGCGGATCACCGGCCAGCTCCGGGAACTGGCGCACATGCTGCGTCAGGAACGCAGGTATGAAATTGCGCCCGTTGAGATCGCTGAGCCAGGCAGAATTCGCCAGCAAATAGTCTGCGGCATCCGCCGCCAACACGCTCCTGTAGCTCCTGTATGCAGGCGTTTGCCGCACATTGCCGCCGGCAAAGGCAGTTCCGGTGGACAGGTTGGAGCCATGCAGGCGATAGAGGCCGAGACCTTCTGACAGGATGAGGCTGCCGCCGGCCTGGTGCGCGAGTGTCGCCGTCAGATAATCCGTCCCGACCTTGGCCTTGAACGGGAAGGACAATACCGGTTCCAGCGCGCCACGCCGGTACATGATCGCCGAGCATTGCGACCACAGCCAGCCCGTCACCGCAGGTGTGAAATAGGTTACCGGATGCTCCGATGCGTAGGCGATCCCGGGCGCCATGCCGGCAAGCCGGCCACCGGGCGCGATGGCGACGCCACTGCGATCCGCTCCGGACCGCGGTTTGCGCAAGGCAAGGAAGGTACCGCCCAGCAAGGTGCCGTCGCCATCGACAAGGAACACATCGGAACTCGACAGTGCGGCCGAATGCGTCGTGTTGAGGTGGGCGGACAGATGCGCGAGGAGAAAATCCGGCAGCCACACGTCATCGGCGTCGAGAAACGCGACGAAGGGCGCGTCGGTTGCGGCAAAGCCGTCGCGGAATCCCGCGGTCTGGCCGCCATTCTCCGTGCGCGCCAACAGGCGCAGGCGCGGGTCGTCTATATCCCTTAGAAGCTGTCGGACATGGTCGGCCGAGCCGTCCGTCGAGGCATCGTCGACGATGACGCATTCCCAATTCCGGTAGGTCTGCGCAAGCACCGAGCGGATCGCCTGTTCGACGTACGGCCGATAGTTGAAGCAGGTGATGACCACCGCCACGCGCGGCAGCTCAAACGGTCCGGACGTGTCTTCCATCTGTTCAGCTGCCCGCTCGAGTTGCTGTCTGTCCCTTGCGCATATCCTTGCAACTCGTTGCAGGCAAGCGAGCTGCGAAAAGTCCCCTAGGCCGCCGCGAGCAGGCTGGCATTGCCGCCGGCAGCCGTGGTGTCGACGCAGACAGCGCGTTCATGCGCATAGGCCGCCGGGTTGAGCACCTCGCTGACCAGTGGCACGATCGGCCCGCTGCGGTCGGCAATGACCTTGCGCACGATACGGGCCGCCTCGGGCCTGCCCGAGAAGGCGACGACATCGACGCGCAGCGAACGCGCTTCGACTGGGTCTGGCCGACCGTCTATGGCCGCCAGCGGCAACCCCTTGCCGGTCAGCGCCGACAGTGCTGCCGGCGCGCCCGGCGCCACGGCCAGCACCGCATTGCCGGCGGCCAGCGCCTGGATCGTCTGGGCAAGCAGCGTGTCGGCGTCCGGACCGAGGCACAGCACCCGGCCACGCGGCGACAGCGACAGCGTGTTGGCCTCGCCGGTCGGTCCGGGCAGGTCGACCTGGCCGAAATCGATGGCGGCTGCAGCGCCGATGGCTGCAGCGCCCTTGCCGCGCAGATGTTTTCTCAAAATGGCGATGCGGTCCGGCCGCGTCGACCAGCCGCCAAGCGTCGGATCGGGCAGATTGTCGGCCAGTTCGGTCGCCGTCACCTTGTGGCCCTCGGCAATCTCCGTGCCCGCCTCCGGCCCTTTGCGGAACCGCCGGAGATAATGCGGCCCGCCGGCCTTCGGCCCGGTGCCCGAAAGCCCCTCGCCGCCAAAGGGCTGCGAGCCGACGACGGCGCCGATCTGGTTGCGGTTGACATAGATGTTGCCGGCATGGATGCCGTCGACGAAATGCTGGACGCGGCCTTCGATGCGGGTGTGCAGGCCGAAGGTCAGGCCATAGCCCTTGCGGTTGATGGCGGCGATGACGGCGTCGATCCCGTCGGCGTCGAAGCTGGCGACATGCAGCACCGGACCGAACACTTCGCGCTCCATCTCCTCGATGCCCTTGACCCGGAACACATGCGGCGCAACGAAGCGGCCGTCCTTCGGTGCTTCGAGCTTGGCAATCAACCGGCCCTGCAGCCCCATCTTGGTGCAATACTCGCGGATCGATTCCTGCGCCTCGTCATCGATGACCGGCCCGACATCGGTCGAAATCTGCCAGGGATCGCCGATGGTGAGCGCTTCCATGGCGCCCTTCAGCATCTCCAGCATCTTCTTCTCGACATCCTTTTGCACGTAGAGCACGCGAAGCGCCGAACAGCGCTGGCCTGCACTCTGGAAAGCCGATGCCAGTATGTCGCGCACCGCCTGTTCGGGCAGTGCTGTGGAATCGACGATCATGGCATTGAGACCGCCGGTCTCGGCGATCAGCATGGCGTCCGGCGCGGCCGTCTCGGCCAGTTGCTTCTCGATCAGCTTTGCAACCTCGGTCGAGCCGGTGAAGCAGACGCCGGCAATGCGCGGATCCGCAGTTAGCGGTCCGCCGACCGCCGGACCGTCGCCCGGCAGAAGCTGGATGACATCTTCCGGAACGCCGGCCTCGCGCAGCAGCTCGACGGCGCGGAAGGCGATCAGCGGCGTCTGTTCGGCTGGCTTGGCGATGACCGAATTGCCGGTGACGAGCGCTGCCACGATCTGGCCGGTGAAGATGGCGAGCGGGAAATTCCACGGCGAAATGCACACGATCGCGCCGCGCGCCTCGCTGCCCGCTTCGTTGTTGGCCGCTTCGGCAGCGTAGTAGCGCAGGAAGTCGACGGCTTCGCGCAGTTCAGCCACGCCGTCGGCCAGCGACTTGCCGGCTTCCCTTGTAGCCAGCGCGAAAAACTCGACCGCATTGGCCTCATAGAGGTCGGCGGCGCGGTTGAGGATGGCGGCGCGCTCGGCAACGGGACGCTTCGCCCAGGCCGGCTGCGCTTCCACAGCAAAGCGCACCGCGGTCGCGACCTGCTTGGCAGCGGCTTCGGCGACCGTGCCGACGATCTCGGCAGGCTTTGCCGGATTGACCACCGGGCGCTGCTTGCCGTAGCCGGCGGCGCGCGTGATCGGCTTGGCATGCCAGCGCTCGGGCCCGGCAAAGGCCGCCTTGGCCTTGTCGATCGCCGCCAGCGTCACCGGATCGGTGATGTCGAACCCCTTCGAGTTGCGCCGACCAGCGCCGAAGATCGTCGCAGGACGAGCGATTGCCGGATTGGCGGCGGGGCCCTGGCTCTCGACCGTCTCGAGCGGATCGCGCGCAATATCCTCCGGCTCGACGTCCTCGTCGGTGAGCTGATGGACGAAGGAGGAGTTGGCGCCATTCTCCAGCAGGCGGCGAACCAGATAGGCCAAGAGGTCGGAGTGCGCGCCGACCGGCGCATAGATGCGGCAGCGCGTGCCTTCGGCCCGGCGCACCGTCTCATGCAGCGCTTCGCCCATGCCGTGCAGGCGCTGGAATTCGAAAGCGTCACGGTTGTCAGCCATCGACAGGATGGCGGCGACGGTATGGGCATTGTGCGTGGCGAATTGCGGATAGATGCGGTCGGTCATCGACAGCAACTTTTTGGCGCAGGCCATGTAGGAAACATCGGTGTTGGCCTTGCGGGTGAAGACGGGGTAGCCGGAAAGCCCGAGCGTCTGTGCCCGCTTGATCTCGGTGTCCCAATAGGCGCCCTTGACCAGCCGCACCATGATGTTGCGGTCGTACTTTTCCGCCAGCGCATAGAGCCAGTCGATGGTGAAGGCCGCGCGCGGGCCGTAGGCCTGGACGACGACGCCAAAGCCATTCCAGCCGGCAAGCTCCGGCTCGGACAACACACGCTCGATCACATCGAGCGACAGGTCGAGCCGGTCGGCCTCCTCGGCGTCGATGTTGAGGCCCATGCGCGAATGGCGTGCGGCCAGCGCCAGCGACAGCAGCCGCTCGGCCATCACCGGCAGCATCTTTTCCTTCTGTGCCTCTTCGTAGCGCGGATGCAGCGCCGACAGTTTGACCGAGATGCCGTGGTTCTGGCGGATATCGGGACCGTTGGAGCCTGAATCGAGCGAGGAGATCGCATCGGCATAGGCCTTGAGGTAGCGCAGCGCGTCGGCCTCGGTGCGGGCCGCCTCGCCCAGCATGTCGAAGGAATAGAGATAACCTTTCTGGATCATCGACTTGCCGCGCTTGACGGCTTCCGCAATGGTGCGGCCGAGCACGAACTGCTCGCCCATTTCGCGCATGGCGGCGGCGACCGCCTTGCGGATCACCGGTTCGCCCAGCCGGCGAACCATCGAGCGCAGCGTGCCTTCAATGCCGCCCTCGCCCTCGTCGAGCACACGGCCGGTCAGCATCAGCGCCCAGGTCGAGGCGTTGACGAAGATCGAGCTCGAACCGCCCGAATGCGCCGACCAGTCATGCGGTGCGATCTTGTCGGCGATCAGGTCGTCCATAGTCTCGGTGTCAGGCACGCGCAGCAGTGCCTCGGCCAGGCACATGAGCGCCACTCCTTCCTTGGTGGAGAGGCCGTAGGCGGAGAGAAAAACCTCCATCAGCCGCGGGTCGGACGAGCCGCGCACCGCGCGCACCAGATCCGCGGCACGGGCCGAGACGGCTTTGCGGTCATCGGCCGAAAGTTCTGTCGCGGCAGCCAGGCGCTTCACAGCCGCGTCTTCGTCGGGCAGGTAGTTGGCGCGGATCTGCTGGCGGATGGTGTCGAGCGGCATGGCGGTCCTGCGGAGCAAGCATCTGGGAGCGGGCCGGCGGTCGCCGGACCGAATGGCGCAAGCTAGCACAGAGCCGCATTTTCGGCCGGTCCAAAGAAATCGACATGCCAGGCCGAGCGGTCTATCATGCGGCTAAATTGTTATCAGATGGACTGTGATATCCGTGACAGGAGACCAATTGGACCGCATCGACAGAAACATCCTGTCGGCGCTGGCGCGCGACGGGCGGCTGTCCATGTCGGAACTGGCCGGCAAGGTCGGCCTGTCGAAGACGCCGGTGCAGGCGCGGGTGAAGCGCCTGGAGAAGGACGGCTATATCAGGGGCTATCAGGCGATCATCGATCGCGAGCGCATGGGCGAAGGTCATGTCGCCTTCGTCCAGGTCAAACTGTCGGACACACGCTCGGCCGCGCTCGATGCTTTCAATCGCGCGGTGCAGGCCGTGCCGGAGATCGAGCAGTGCCACATGATGGCGTCGAGCTTCGATTATCTCCTGAAAGTCCGTACCACCGACATCGCCGCCTATCGCCGCGTGCTCGGCGAGCGCATCTCGGCACTGCCGCATGTTGCGCAGACCTCGACCTTCGTGGCCATGGAGACGGTGAAGGATCGCTAGCTCACTCCGACAGCGTCTTCAAAAATGCCACCAGCGCCGCGCGTTCGCGGTCCGACAGTTGCAACGGGTGCACTTCGGAGGTGCCTTCAACGGCCGCCTCCGCCTTCGCGTAGTGCGCCACCACCTCCTCCAGCGTGGAGAACTGTCCGGCATGCATATAGGGCGGCCGTGTCGCCGCGCCCCGCAGCGACGGCGTCTTGTAGGCACGCATCAGTTCGGGTGCTGCCTTGACGATGAAGCGCAGTTCTCCGCAGGCGCCGGCGTCGCCATCGCGGAAGGCGCCGAAGCAGTTGAATGGGTCGGCCTGAACCTGGGCCACCGCATCGAAACGGCCGCGATCCAATGGCAAATCCCTGACCGGCCGCACGCCGGTGTTGTGGAAAGCGTTGTCGGTGAAGCGCGGGCCGTTATGGCAGGTGACGCAATTGGCCTTGCCGATGAACAGTTTCAGCCCGAGCATCTCCTCCTGCGAAAAGGCATCGTCGGCTTTCGGCTTGGCGCCTGACGCAAGATCGATGGCAAAGCGGTCAAAGCGCGTCTGTGCCGGTTCGATCGACCGTTCGAAGGCGGCGATCGCCTTGCCGATGTTGGAAAAGACGCGGTTGACGTCGTCCATTTGCGCCGCGGTCATTGCCTTCCACGCCGCCTGCTCGGCCTCATTGCCGAGCGGGCTGGCGTTGGCCGGCACGGCGGAAAGATCCGGCAGTGGCCCGAAGATGCGCTCATAGCGCTCGCCGAACCGCTTCTGGATGTAATGCGCGAAGGCCGCGCGGTTCCCCGCCTGCTCAAGCGGGTTTTCCAGCGGCGTCAGCGCCTGCGCCCACAGGCTGTCGCGCCGTCCATCCCAGAAGAACCACGGATTGCGGGCAATGCCGGCCAGCGGCATCGAGCGCCTGTTGGTTCGGCCAACGCCGACGGATTGCGGCAGGTCATCCTGGAATTGCCGGTCGATCTTGTGGCAGGTCGAGCAGGATACGTTCCCGTCACGGCTCATCCCCTGATCGAAGAACAGAGTGGAGCCCAGGGCGGCGGCGGCCGGCACGTCGGCGAAGCGGTTGGTGGTGTCGGGTTTGAGCGCCGGCAAGGTGTTCAGCGCCAGCGAAGCGATGGTCTTCTTCTCGGCATCGGAAAAATCCGGTTTGCCGCAGCCGGCAACGAGCACGACCGCCGCCAATGCCAGAAGGCGCAACAGGCCGTTCATCCGCTCACAGCACCACGTTGAAGACGACCGTGTCGGAACCGGCCGCCGCCGAAATGGCGAAGCGCAACTGCCACACGCCGCTCATGGTGAATTTCAGCCCCTCGATCCTGTAGCGCCCCTCGCCAAGATAATCGGTCGCCTGCGGACTGGTCGGCAAGCCGTGATTGTGCTGCGGCATGCCGCCGGACACCGAGATCGCCGCACCTTCCACGGAATCGCCGTTGACCGTCTTCAGGGTCAGCAACCAGGATTGCAGTTCGCCTTGCCGGATAACGCCGCGTTCCGGCTGAATGCTGGCGACAAACAAGCCGTTCGCCGTCTTCTTCGAGCGCGAAATATCCGGGCCCGGCGCCGACTGCGGCGCGGTCAGATAGACGATCGCCAATATGCCAGCCAGCAAGCCGGCCAGACCAACGCCCGCAAGAAGATAACGCCATATCGATGCCAAACCGGTTCCTCTTCTGGGCATAACGTCTCGGGAAGCAATTCGCGTCCCGCCGCTTCTGTGGGAAAACGCTTCTGGCGCAAAAAACCGCCGCCGCCAAGCATGGCGCTGCCGGCCGCAAAAAGCTACAGCAGCGAACTGATCCGGAGACAGATACATGGCAGCAGACGGCGTCGCTTCGATCGGTGAATGCATGCTCGAGCTGTCCGGCCAGGCCGGGCCGAACTGGCGCATGGGCTTTGCCGGCGACACGTTCAACACGCTGTGGGCGCTGCATGCGCTGAGCGGCGAGCGGCCGGCGACCTATGTCTCGGCCTTCGGCGACGATCCCTTCTCGCAGGGCCAGATTTCGTTCTTCGCCGAAAACGGCATCGACATCGGCGCCAGCCCGGTCATCCCAGGCGCGCGGCCCGGCCTCTACGCCATCACCTTGACCGGCGCCGAACGCGCCTTCACCTACTGGCGCAGCGACGCGGCGGCCAGGCGGCTCGCCTCGGACCCGGCCGCCTTGGCAAAAAGCCTTGAAAACCAGGCTCTTGTGTATTTTTCCGGAATCACTTTGGCAATTCTGGATGCCGCCGCGCGCAAGACGTTGCTGGCGGAAGTGTCCAAGGCGCGGGCTGCCGGTTCGCTCGTCGCCTTCGACCCCAACTACCGGCCGCGCCTGTGGCAGAGCCGCGAGGAGGCGCAAGCCGCGATCCTCGACGCGCTTGCCGTCACCGACATCGCGCTGCCGACCTTTCCCGACGAGCAGATGCTGTTTGGCGACACGGCATCGCAAGCGACCGCCGAGCGGTTCGGAAAACTGGTCGGCGAAGTCGTCGTCAAGAATGGCGAGGAACCCGCGCTGATCGCCACTGGCGGAGCCCTGCAGCCGGTTCCGGCCCAGCATGTCGCCACCCCGGTCGACACCACCGGCGCCGGCGATTCCTTCAATGGCGGCTATCTCGCCGCCCGGCTTGCCGGCCATGCCCCGGCGGATGCCGTGCAGCGCGCGCATCGTGTCGCCGCCGCTGTCGTGCAGGTGCGAGGCGCGCTGGCGCCGTTCGAGGTTCTAAGAACCGCTTTCGAGGGCTAAGACCTTAGGGAAGCCTGAAACGATATTCCGTCACCTGATGATAGATCTGGCCCGGCCACAGCGTGGCCTGCGGGAAATAGGGCCGGTTCGGCGCGTCGGGCCAGGTCTGCGCTTCCAGGCAAAAGCCGGAAAACGCCTTGTAGCGCCGTCGGTCCAGGCCGCCCGAGGTCGGCGCGACATACTGGCCGGTGTAAAGCTGCAGGCCCGGCTCGGTGGTCCAGACTTCCATCTCGACGCCGGAATTGGCGCCTTGCGCCCACGCCACCTGGTGAAGCGGGCCCCGGGCTGACGCCAGGCAGAAATTGACGTCGTAGGGAAGCTGCTCGCCTTCCGTTTCCATGCGCAGCGGCCGCGCCTGGCGGAAGTCGAAGGGCGTGCCGTCGACAGGTTTGACGACGCCGGTCGGGATCATCTCGCCATCGACCGGCGTATAGGCGCCGGCATTCAGCATCAGCCGGTGGTCGAGAATGTCACCGGTGCCGCCATCGTCGAGATTGAAATAGGAATGCTGCGCCAGATTGCACAGCGTCGGCTCCTCGCAGGTGGCGGTCAGCTCCATCGAGAGCGTGCCGGGAATCTTCAGCCGGTAGGTGCAGGTGACGTCGAGCGCGCCGGGAAAGCCCATCGTGCCCTCGGGATCGTGCAGGGTCAGGGTGACGAAATCCCGGCCATGCAGCGAAACCGTCCACGGCCGCTGGAAGAAGCCCTCCGAACCGCCATGCAGCGTGTGCTTGCCGAGGAAATTGCGCTCGGTCTGGTAGCGCTGGCCGGCAATGGTGAAGCGGCCGTCGCGGATGCGGTTGGCGTAACGGCCGACGACCGCGCCGAAGAAGGCCCGGTCGGTCTCGTAAGGCTCGAAGCGGTCGTAGCCCAGCACCAGCGGCGCATCGTGGCCGGCGAGGCGCAGATCCTGGATGATTGCGCCGAGCCCGATGATGTTGGCGCTGATGCCGCCGCCCCGGATGGTGAAACGGCGAACGGGTTCGCCCGCCTGCGTCGTGCCGAAGACTTCGCCGTCCTTCATCGCTATGTCCAAATGCTAATTCGTCGATCTATCGACTTAGAGCAATTCCAGGAAAAGTGTGAAACGGTTTTCCGTCCGGAATTGCAAAAAACAAAGAACTGGAGCGGTTCGGCGTTTCCGTGAAACGCTGAACCGCTCCAGGCCGGCTGAATGTCGTCTGGCAAGGGCCGGCCCGCGGCCTGCCCTGCCCGTCAATGATTTAGAGGCCGAGACCCCCGATGCAGACATATTTGGTGTCGAGATAGTCCTCGATGCCCTGATGTCCGCCTTCCTTGCCGAGGCCCGATTCCTTGACGCCGCCGAACGGCGCTTCCGGCGTGGTGATCAGGCCTTCATTGACGCCGACCATGCCGTATTTCAGGCCTTCCATGACCCGGAAGGCGCGGCCGAGGTCGCCGGTGTAGAAATAGGCGGCAAGGCCGAACTCGGTGTCGTTGGCAAGCGCAATGGCTTCCTCCTCGGTCTCGAACTTGAACACCGGGGCGATCGGGCCAAAAATCTCTTCCTTCATGAAGCGCATGTCAGGCTTCGCATCGGCGATGACGGTCGGCTGGAAGAATGAGCCGCCAAGCGCGTGGCGCTTGCCGCCGGCAACGACCTTGCCGCCCTTCGACGTGGCGTCGGCGATGAATTCCTCGACCTTCTCGACCGCCTTCACGTCGATCAGCGGTCCCTGCTGCACGCCCTCTTCCAGGCCCGAGCCAACCTTCAGCGCATTGCTGGCAGCGGCCAGCTTCTCGACAAACTTGTCGTAGATGCCGGCCTGCACCAGGAAGCGGTTGGTGCACACGCAGGTCTGGCCTGAATTGCGGTATTTGGCGGTGATGGCGCCGGCGACGGCGCGATCGAGGTCGGCATCGTCGAAGACCACGAACGGCGCATTGCCGCCGAGTTCCATCGAGACCTTCTTGACGGTGACGGACGACTTCTGGATCAGCAGCTTGCCGATCTCGGTCGAGCCGGTGAAGGTGATCTTCGACACCAGCGGATTGGCGCAGATCTCGTCGCCGATTTCGCCGGCAGCACCCGTCAGGATGTTGATGACGCCCTTTGGGAAGCCGACTTCCTCGGCGAGCGCGCCCCATGCAAGGCCGGAATACGGCGTCTGCGAGGCGGGCTTGACCACGGCGGTGCAGCCGGCGGCAAGCGCGGGGCCGAGCTTGCGGGCAAGCATCGAGGAGGGGAAATTCCACGGCGTGATGGCGGCAATGACGCCGACCGGCTCCTTGGTCACCAGGATGCGGCGATCGCCCCACGGCGATGGCACGACATCGCCATAGGTGCGGCGGCCTTCCTCGGCAAACCACATGATGTAGGCGGCGGCCGAACCGATCTCGCCCTTGGATTCGGCGAGCGACTTGCCCTGCTCGATGGTGAGCAGTTCGGCCAGCACATCCTGATTATCCATCATCGCGTCATGCAGCTTGCGCAACAGCTTCGAGCGCTCCAGCGCGGTCGTCTTGCGCCAGGTCTTGAAGGCTTCGCTTGCGGCTTCGATGGCGCGGCGGGTTTCCGCCTTGCCCGACTTCGGCACGGTGCCGATCTTGAGACCGGTGGCCGGGTTGTTGACGTCGACCGCTTGGCCGCTGTCGGCCTGCACCCATTCGCCATTGATGAGATTGGCCTGGCGCATGAAATGGCTGGTTTTCTGCAGCATGGTCTAGCCTCCGTTCGGCGCACTGACGGGCCGGTCTGTGGATGTCTTCGATGAGCGCGCGCAATGGCCTGGATGCCCGACACGCTGAGCCACTGCTCTTTACCTAGGGCAAGCTCGGCAAGCAATTGCAAGATGGCATATAGGCTTTGGGCCAGCCAAACGCCAGAGAAAATTCACATGTAAATTAGTTTGGGCCCCAGCCTTGCCGAAGACCAAGCCTACCCAAAGACATGAACCACCACCGTCAGCCAAAAGGCGGTTGTAACAACCGCGCTTGCCGTGGCGATGGTCATCTGGTTCGACGCCAGCGCCTGGCCGGTGTTGAACTGAACGGCGATGAGATAGGAATTGATGCCGGACGGCAGCGCCGCCACCACGACCGCCACTTTGGCCGTCAAGGGCGGCAGGCCAAACAGCCAGACCAGGCCGAGCACCAGCGCCGGCATCAGGAACAGTTTCAGCGTCGACAGCGCCAGCGCCGGTCGGATGTTACCGGAAATGCCGAAACGGCGCAGGCTGAGCCCCATGGCGAACAGCGCCACCGGCCCGGCGGTGTTAGCCAGCGCATCGACCAGCCGCGTCGCAAGGTTCGGCAGCGGCGCGCCGGTGAGGCGCCATGCCAGCCCGGCCAGGATGCCGATGATCAGCGGGTTCGTGAACAGTCTTCTCAGAAAGCTCTGGATGATGCGCAGCGGGTGTACGGGCTCGCTGCCGCCGCGGCCAAATATCTCGAACATGATGATCGAAGCCATCATCATGGTCGGCAGGTGCACGGAAACGAGCAGCGACAGCACTTCGAATCCGCTGGACCCGAATACGCCGAGAACGAAGGGAATGCCCAGCAACACCACATTCGAGAAGGATGACGACACTCCACCGACGATGCCGGTGCGCGCGTCCCGCCCGAAGATCCGTGTCGTCACCAGATGGCCGGCGGCCCATGTCATTGCAACCGCCGCGAAATAAGCACCCCACAGCGACCAGGGCGCCACGCCGTGGAAATCGGAATTCACCATCGTCCGAAACAGCAGCAGCGGCATCGCCACGTTGATGGCGAATTCGGAGATGCCGTCCCCGCTGGCCGGTTTCAGATAGCCGGTGAGCCCGGTGACATAGCCGAGCGCAACGAGGCTGAAGACGAAAAGAACGGTTTCGGTAAGCGGAGACATTTTTCAGGGATAGGCGAGCCCGGATTCCAGCGCAATCGCCATGATCTTCAGAAACTGATCCTCGATCCGCCCGGCGCCTGAATTTGATCATGGTCGGGTGGCAGCGCTATACAGGCTTGGGATCATCAGGGCGGACACACAGCGAATGGTTGCGACGCCGAAACAGCGTCATTTCAGACAGGGGTGGCTGGCGGGTTTCGTCGCTATACTGCTTTGCCTTGGCGTATCTGAGGCCCAGGCCGCCGAGACCAAAAGTCTCAAGGGCGTGGCGCTGATCATCGGCCAGTCGAAATACGAACACATCGCAGCCCTTGCCAACCCGGCCAACGACGCCCGCGACATGGCCAAGATGCTGACCGACCTCGGCTTCGACGCCCGCAACGTCACCGATCGCGATGCCGCCAAGCTGAAGCGCGATCTCGATCGGTTTGTCGAGGACGCCGAAGGCGCCGACGTCGCCTTCATCTATTATTCCGGCCACGGCATCGAGGCGGGCGGCGAGAATTATCTGGTGCCGGTCGATGCCGACGTCTCGTCGTTGAAAAATGCTGGTGAGGCGCTGGTGCCGATTTCAGCCGTCATGGACGAGCTGAAAAAGACCGTGCCGGTGACGATCGTGCTGCTTGACGCCTGCCGCACCAACCCGTTTCCGCCGGACGCGGTCGTGCGACGCGGGCCGACGGCTTCCGCCGAGCCTGTCGGCGCCGGCGGGCTGGAACCGGTGCGCGGCGCAAAAGCCCTCGCCGATGCCTCATTGGATAATGCCAGCCTGGGAACCGTGGTCGGCTTCGCCGCTGAGCCGGGCCGACCCGCACTTGATGGCGCCGCCGGCGAAAACAGCCCCTACGCCGCCGCCCTGCTGCGCCACCTCACCGCGATGAAAGGCACGGAATTCGGCTCGGTCATGCGCATGGTCACCGAGGAGGTCTATCTCGACACCAAGGCAAAGCAGCGCCCCTGGGTCAGCGAGAGTCTGCGTCGCCTGCTCTATTTCGGCGTCGCGCCGCCGGAACCGACCGGCGACGACGGGCTGATCACCGGTGAGCGGCGGCAATTGCTGCTGACCATTTCCGACCTGCCCGATCCCAAACGGGCTCAGGTGGAGTTGGCTTCTCTGCAGGACGGCGTGCCCCTTGACGCGCTCTACGGCGTGCTCAAGGCGCTCGGCACGGAAAAGATCCCTGAGGATCCCAACGACCTGCAGAAGGTGCTGGACAGCCAGGCCGAGCGTCTGAAGAAGATGATGGCCGAGCGCGCCGCATTACGCACCGACGATCCCGAGATCAGTCGCCTGGTCGCATCCGCCGACAAGGCCATAGGCCAGGGCGCCATGGTGACGGCGCGCAAATTCCTCGACGACGCGGTCGGCCGGATCGAGGAAAACAGCGGTGCGGTCGACGAGGCCGAGGACCTGCTCCGGCAAAAGCGCATCGCCGACGCCGCCATCTATGCCAAACGCGCCGACGCCGCCGCGCTGGTCTTCGACTACAAATCCGCCGCCAACGACTATGCCAAGGCGTATTCGTTGGTCGAGAAGTGGGACGAAAAGCTGCGCTGGAACTACAAGAACCAGGAGGCCGAGGCGTTGAACGCTCATGGCTACGCCACCGGCGACCTCGATGCGCTGCAGCACTCCATCGAGGCCTATCGCACCATCTTGAACTTCATCCCCAACGGCGAACAGAATCGCGACTGGGCAATCACCCGCAACAACATGGCGGTGGTGCTGCAGACCATTGGAGAGCGCGAAACCGAGACTGCGCATCTCGAAGAAGCAGCGGTGATTTTCCGCGATTCGCTGGTGGTGTTCGAGCGCGAGAAGGACGACCGCAACTGGGCCGCGGCGCAGAACAACCTGGCCAACGTGCTTCTGAAGATCGGCGAACGCGAGAGCGACCCGAAGCGTCTCAATGAAGCGGTGGCGGCGACGCGCGCCACCCTTGAGAAGCGTCCGCGCGACAAGCTGCCGTTGGACTGGGCCGGTTCGCAGAACAATCTAGGCCTCGCGCTCTATGCACTCTCCGAGCGTGAGCCTGCCGGCGAGCATCTCACCCAGGCCGAAGCAGCCTACCGGCTGGCGCTTGAGGAATACACACGCGAGAAAGCACCCGTGGAATGGGCGATGGTCGAGAACAATCTCGGCAACACGCTTGTAACGCTTGGCATCCAGCTCAACGACAAGGCGAAGATCAACGAGGCGGCCGACGCGTTTCGCGCCGCGCTGGAAGTGCGAACCCGCGAAACTTTCCCGGTGTCCTGGGCGACCAGCCGCCTCAACCTGGGCAATGCGCTGAGCGGTATCGCCCGCTTCGATATGGGCACGGCTACGCTCGAAGAAGCTGCTGCTGCCTATGACGACGCTCTGACGGTGTTTACCCGCAAGCGCTTCCCGATGGACTGGGCGTCAGCCCAGAACAATCTCGGCTCGATCTATCAGACGCTGGGCCAGCGCACGCGTGATGCGGCCAAGCTGGAACAGTCGGCGGCAGCCTTCCAGGCGGCACGGCAGGTCTATGTCAGGCGGAAGTTCCCGCAGGACTGGGCGATGAGCTACTACAATCTCGGCAACACGCTGCAGCTTCTCGGCGGCGTCACCGACAAGCCCGAGCATTACAGCGAGGCGGTCGACGCCTACGGCAATGCGTTGCGCGAGTACAAGCGCGAGACCAACCCGCGGCAATGGGCAATGGCCCAGGCCGGCCTGGGCTCGACGCTGCACTGGTTGAGCATGAGCAATGGCGATGCCAAGACGCTGCAGGATTCGATTGCGGCGCGGCGGGCAGCGCTCGAAATACTCACCATCGAGGCCGCGCCGGTCGACTGGGCCAACGCTCAAAATGGCATCGGTATGAGCCTGCTCAATCTCGGCAATCTCCAGCGGACCGACAAATATCTCAACGACGCCGAAGCGGCGTTCACGGCGGCGCTGAAGGTGTTTACGCGCGAAAGTCAGCCGCTGCAGTGGGCCTTCGAGCAGAACAATATCGGCGACGTCCACTGGAACCGCGCCAGCTATGGCGCGGGCAAGCCGGAATATCTCAAGGCGATCGAATTCTTCGAGAACGCCAAGCAGGGCTTCACCGAAGCCGGCTACACGATCCCTATCCCGCTCACCGATCAGAAGATCGAGCTGGCGAAGAAGCAAATGGCGAAAATGTGAAGCGAACCGAGGGTTCGCCTTTCGCTTGTCTTTGTGCCGGCTTTCCGATCCCTATATCAGAATGACCGGAGCGGCATCCGGCTCCCGGAAAGGTTTCGATGATTCGGTTTGTGCTGTCGCTGTTCCTGCTTGCTGTTCCCGCCGTCGCCCACGCGACCGACGCCGGCTGGGCGCTGCTGCGTGACGGCGGCCATGTCGTGCTGCTTCGCCATGCACTGGTCACCGGCACCACCGACCCCGCCAATTTCGTCATCGACAACTGCGCCACCCAGGTCAACCTATCGGCGCGCGGCAAGCAGCAGGCGAGCAAGATCGGCGCCTTGTTCGGCGCCCGCGCCGCCCCCATCGAGCGGGTGCTGTCCAGCCGCTATTGCCGCTGCCTCGACACTGCCCGCATCGCCTTCGAAGCGGAGCCGGAGCTCTTTGCGCCGCTAGACCTCCTGAGGAGCGATCCGACCGAGAAGGCCGCGCAGCTCGACGCGGTGATGAAGGAAATCCGCGCCTACACCGGTTCGGACAATCTGGTCATGGTCACGCATCTCGAAAACATCGTCGCGCTGACCGGCGTCTCGCCGCGCGAGGGCGAAGCGGTGGTGGTCGAGCCGCAGGGCGATGGCTTGCGCGTGCTCGGCCGCGTCACGTTCTGAGAAAGCCAGTGGTCAAGCTCCGCGAAAACTGAGCTGACGTAACGTCAACTGGGAGGGCCGCCGGCTT
This sequence comes from Mesorhizobium sp. M1078, assembly GCF_040318615.1. NCBI lineage: Bacteria > Pseudomonadati > Pseudomonadota > Alphaproteobacteria > Hyphomicrobiales > Phyllobacteriaceae > Mesorhizobium > Mesorhizobium sp. M1078. The sequence goes on along the minus strand of NZ_JAMYMP010000004.1, from coordinate 183,540 downwards.
GTCGGGCTGCCCTTCTTGTCTTCACGGAAGGGCCATCCCATCTGCGCCCGGCGCATCAGGCCTTTTCCTGCCGGGAAAAACCGATTAGACAGCGCCCAAACCAGATGCGGACAGATTCCGCCCGCAACCGAAGGAAGAGCCCTTGTCCACCACGTTCGACAAAGTCGCCAAGATCATTGCCGACACCAGCGAGATCGATATCGACACCATCACTCCCGAGAGCCACACGATCGACGATCTCGGCATCGACAGTCTCGATTTCCTTGATATCGTCTTTGCCATCGACAAGGAATTCGGCATCAAGGTGCCGCTGGAAAAGTGGACCCAGGAAGTCAATGACGGCAAGGCTTCGACCGACGATTACTTCGTCATGAAGAACCTGTGCGCCAAGATCGACGCGCTGGTCGCCGCCAAGACCGCCTGATATCGGCTGGCGCGCGGCCTTGACGGGCTGCGCCGCCTGACCCACAAAGCCGCTCATGAGCAGCCGTCGCGACGTCGTCATCACCGGTATCGGCCTTGTCTCCTCGCTGGGAGAGGGTCCGGATACCCACTGGCAGAAGCTGGCGCAGCCCGGCTTGCAGCCGGTGCTCGAAGCCGCGCGCTTTGCGCCCTACACCGTGCATCCCCTGCCGGAGATCGACTGGAACCTGCAGATCGCCAAGCGCGGCGACCAGCGGCAGATGGAAACCTGGCAGAGGCTGGGCACCTATGCCGCCGGCATGGCGCTGGACGACGCCGGCATCAAGGGCAATGACGATCTCTGCACGACCATGGACATGGTTGTCGCTGCCGGCGGCGGCGAGCGAGACGAGGCGGTCGATGCCGCCATCCTCGCCGCGTCCGAGAGCCGCAACGACCGCGACGTGCTGCTCAACGAGAAGCTGACCACCGAATTGCGGCCGACGCTTTTCCTGGCCCAGCTCTCCAATCTGCTCGCCGGCAACATCTCCATCGTCCACAAGGTGACGGGATCGTCGAGGACCTTCATGGGCGAGGAAGGTGCCGGCGTCGCCGCCGTCGAGACCGCCGCCGCGCGCATCCGCTCCGGACAGTCGACGCACATACTGGTCGGCGGCGCCTTCCAGACCGAACATTCCGACATGCTGCTCGGTTATGAGCTGGCCGGTTATCTGCATCGCGGCCCATGGAAGCCGGTCTGGCAGAGACAGGGCGCCGAGGGCGGCGGCCTGGTCTCCGGCTCCGGTGGCGCCTTCCTGGTGCTGGAGCAGCGCGAACACGCGCAAAGGCGTGAGCGGAAAATCTATGCCGAGCTCGGACCGGTCGTCTCAGGCCGCGCCCGGCGCTCGCGCGGCGAGCTTGACGCCGAGATCGCGACACTGCTCAAACAGGCAACTCTCCCCAGCGGCAAGCTGCTTGCCCTGTCGGGCGCATCCGGGGCGCATACCGCAACGTCAGCCGAAAAGTCAGCGCTGGATGCCAATCCGGCGATATCGGCGCGCGGCTTCGCGACGCTGACCGGGCATATGAAGGAAGCGCAGTTTCCATTCGCGGTCGCCCTCGCCGCCCTGGCCGTCGACCGCAAGGCCGCCTACCCCGTTTTCGACGCCGCGGCCGAGAAGCCGTTCGAAGGCATTCCCGAAACCGTGCTCGCAACGGCGATCGGCTATCACCAATTCGAGGGCATGGCGCTGGTCAACGCTGCTTGAAGCAGCGCTGCGCGATCATGCTGCAAAGTTAAGAGGTTCCGGATGGCCAATCTCAGAGATCACATGGGCAGGCCGATCGTCGCCGTCACCGGCATCGGCGTGGTAACCTCGCTCGGCATCGGCAAGGCCGATAACTGGGCGGCACTGACCTCCGGCAAATCGGGCATCCACCCGATCACCCGCTTTCCCGTCGACCACCTCAACACCCGCATCTCCGGCATGGTCGATTTCCTCGACTCAAGCTCGAAAGGCGCCAGCCTGCTGACCTACGAACTGGCCGAAACCGCAGCGAAGGAGGCGGTGGCCGAATCCGGCCTCGATTCCTCTGACTTCGGTGGCCCGCTCTTCCTCGCCTCGCCGCCGGTCGAGCTCGACTGGCAGGATCGCTTCGCGCTCTACAATTCCGACGGCCAAGGCGCCGGCGCCGAAAGGCTGCTCAGGGTGGCGCGCGGGCTGAAGGAAACAGATACGTTCGCAAGCACGCAGTTCGGCGCGATCGCCGACCGGCTGGCCGACCGCTTTGGCACGCGCGGCCTGCCGATCACGCTGTCGACGGCCTGCGCTTCGGGCGCCACCGCCATCCAGCTCGGCGTCGAAGCGATCCGCCGCGGCGAATGCGACCGGGCGCTGTCCATCGGCGCCGACGGTTCGGCAACCGCCGAGGCGCTGATCCGCTTTTCGTTGCTCTCGGCGCTGTCGACCCACAATGACATCCCTGAAAAGGCGTCAAAACCCTTCTCCAAGGACCGCGACGGCTTTGTGCTGGCCGAAGGCTCCGGCGCTCTGGTGCTGGAATCGCTTGAGGCAGCCCTTGCTCGGGGCGCCAGCGTTCTCGGCATCCTGCGCGGCTGCGGTGAAAAGGCCGACGATTTCCATCGCACCCGTTCCAAGCCCGACGGTTCGCCGGCGATCGCAGCAGTCCGCGCCGCCCTTGCCGATGCCGGCTTGAGCAAGGACGAGATCGACTACGTCAACGCTCACGGCACCTCGACACCGGAAAACGACAAGATGGAGCATCTGTCGCTGTCGACCGTGTTCGGCGATCGCATCGGCTCGATGCCGGTCTCGTCCAACAAGTCGATGATCGGCCACACGCTGTCGGCGGCCGGCGCCGTCGAAGCGGCGTTTTCGCTGATGACCATGCGCGAAAGCGTCATTCCGCCGACCATCAACTACGACAATCCCGACCCGGCAATCGTGCTCGACGTGGTGCCCAACAAGAAGCGCAATGCCGAGGTTCGTAGCGTTCTGTCGAACTCGTTCGGCTTCGGCGGCCAGAACACTTGCCTTGTCATGGCGCGGGAACCGGTCTAAGCGACCTTTTTCAGCCAGACTGAACTGACAGGTCCCATGCGCGCACTGCAACTTATCGAGGACCGCCGTCTTGAAACGGTGGACCTGCCGCCCCCACCGCCCCCCGCATTGGGCGAAGTCACGCTGCGCATCAAGGCGGTGGCGCTGAACCATATCGACGTCTGGGGCTGGCGTGGCATGGCCTTCGCCAAGCGTAAGCTGCCGCTGGTCGTCGGCGCCGAAGCCTCCGGCGAGGTCGAAGCTGTCGGCCCCGGCGTCTCCAGCCTGCTGCCCGGACAATTGCTGTCGATCTACGGCGCGCGCACCTGCGGCCTTTGCCGCGCCTGCCGCGAAGGCCGCGACAATCTCTGCGAACATGTCTCGGGCGTCCACGGCTTCCATCTCGACGGCTTTGCCCAGGAGAAGATCAACCTGCCGGCGCGCCTGCTGGTCCCTGCTCCTCCCGGCGTGACCGATGTCGGCGCGGCTGTCGCCCCCGTCACCTTCGGCACCGTCGAGCACATGCTGTTCGACAATGCCAAGCTGCAGCCCGGCGAAACCATCCTCATCCATGCCGGCGGCTCCGGCATCGGCTCGGCGGCGATCCAGCTGGCCAAGCGCATGGGTTGCACCATCATCACCACGGTCGGTTCCAACGACAAGATCGACAAGGCCAAGGCGCTCGGCGCCGACCATGTCATCAACTACCGCGACGATCGTTTCGAAGGCGTCGTGCGCAAGCTCACCAGGAAGAAGGGCGTCGACGTCGTCTTCGAACATGTCGGCGCCGACACCTTTGCCGCCTCGATGCTGTGCCTCAAGCGCGGCGGCCGCCTGGTCACCTGCGGCTCGACCTCCGGCGTGTCGACGCAGATCAATCTGATGCAGCTGTTCCAGCAGCAGCTGAAGCTGCTTGGGTCCTTCGGCTGCCGCATGGAGAACATGGCCAACGCCATGCAGAAGATGGCGGCGGGACAGGTCGCACCTGTCATCGACACCGAAGTCGGCTTCGACGGCATCGACGCCGCGTTGAAGCGCATGGAAGGCCGCGACGTGTTCGGCAAGATCATCCTGCGCGTTTCTTAGGACCATGGCCGGCTCGGTGTTCAAGAAAGCCCGCCGGGACTTCATGTTCCGCTATGGCCGAAGACTGCGCCAGATGGAGCACTGGCTGGTGGCGCGCGTGGCGATGACGATCATCTCGCTGCTGCGCCTCTTGCCCGCGGACAGGGCGCTCAATTTCGCCGACCGGGCGGCACGGCGCATCGGTCCGTGGGTCGGGCGCCACCGTGTCGCCATCAACAATCTGCGCCTTGCCTATCCCGAAAAGAGCGATGTCGAGATCGAGGCCATCGCCTCCGACATGTGGGGCAACATGGCCCGGCTCGCCGCCGAATACATCTTTCTTGACGCCCTCTTCGACTATGATCCGAACGCAGCGACGCCCGGCCGCGTCGAAGTCGGTGGCGCCGATCATTTCCATCAGATAGCTGGCGAGGACAAACCGCATATCCTGTTCACCGGCCATCTCGGCAATTTCGAGCTGCTGCCCGTGGCAGCCGCGACGTTCGGCATGAAGATCACGGCGCTGTTTCGTCCCCCGAACAATCCTTACCTCGCCGATTATATCCATTCGACGCGGCGTTCGAGCATGGGCGCCTTGCTGCCGTCTTCGACCGGCGCCTCCTTCGCGCTGGCGTCGATTCTGGAGAAAGGCGGCAATATCGGCGTTTTGGTCGACCAGAAATTCTCCAGCGGGCTGGAGACGATCTTCTTCGGTCGCCCGTGCCAGAGCAATCCGGTTCTGGGCATGCTCGCCCGTCACTATGATTGCGACGTCTATCCGGCGCGATGTGTGCGGCTGCCAGGCAACCGCTTCCGCCTCGAGATCGAGGACAAGCTGACCTTGCCGCGCAATGAAAGCGGCAGCGTCGATGTCGCGGCCACCACCCAACTGCTCGCCGACGTGGTCGAGCGCTGGGTGCGCGAGGATCCGGGACAGTGGATGTGGTTCCACAAAAGGTGGGAAATCTCGGGCCGGCGTCGGCGCCGGCGCGGACAGGCCAACGCCACCGGCCAGCGGCAGCGTCAATCTTAAGTCGTCGATAGCCTCAGTTCGTAACAACGATCCGCGTATTGCCGAAGCCGACTTCGCGCACCATCGCATAGAACATCGCGGCATTGGCGGTGTGCAGCCGCACGCAGCCATGCGATGCGGGACGCCCTAGCTGCCTGACCGCGCCGGTGCCGTGGATGGCGTAGCCGCCATGGAAGAACACCGAGTAAGGCATTGGCGACATGTGGTATTTTTTCGAATACCACATCCTCGCCGTGCGTTGCGGCCGATAGGTGCCGCGCGGCGTGAAATAGCCACTGCGGGCGGTCGACACGCTCCAGCGATAAAGCACCTGGCCGTATTGGCTGACGGTCATGGTCTGCGACGAGACGTCGATGCTGGCCACCAGCGAGGCAGCCCTGCTTTCGATGGACGTGCCGAACAGCATCGCCGCAAAAGCAGCTGCCATGAGAACGATTTTAGTCATGAGATCAAACCCCTTTGATGCCCCTTGCCTGCCCTGTCATCACGCGGTTTTTCATCTTTTTAACGACAGGTGAGTGATCTAACACACACTCCTTGATAAATTCGCCAATCTAAAGCAGCGAATTTGAACGATTTTCCCGCCATAGTTGCCGCTGCGACACGAAGTTTCGGCGCCAGTGGCGCGATGCTTGCAAAACCACCCCCTTGCCTGCTCAAATCCGGGAATGAACGAACGACTCTTCAAAGCGATAGACGCCCGTGTTGATGACTTGGTCGCACTGACCGCCGACCTGATCCGCTTCCCGACCATCAACCCACCTGGCGAAGCCTATCGCCCCTGCGTCGAATATATAGGTGCGCGCCTAGGCAGGCTTGGCTTCGAAACCGAATTCATCCGCGCCGAAGGCACGCCCGGCGATACCGACCGCTATCCCCGCGTCAATGTCGTCGCCCGCTTCGACGGCCGCTCGCCTGGGGCCTGCGTCCATTTCAACTCGCACATCGATGTGGTCGAAGCCGGCGAGGGCTGGAGCGTCGATCCCTTTGCCGGCGTGGTGAAGGACGGCAAGGTCTACGGGCGGGGCGCCTGCGACATGAAAGGGGGCATGGCCGCCTCGATCATCGCGGCGGAAGCCTTCATGGAGGTATTCCCCGACTTTCCTGGCGCCATCGAAATCTCCGGCACCGTCGATGAAGAGTCCGGCGGCTTCGGCGGCGTCGCCCATCTGGCGAAGCTTGGCTATTTCTCGAAACCCAAGGTCGACCACGTCATCATCCCCGAGCCGCTGAACAAGGACCGCATCTGTCTTGGCCATCGCGGCGTCTGGTGGGCGGAGATCGAGACCAAGGGCGAGATCGCGCATGGCTCGATGCCGTTCCTCGGCGACAATGCCGTGCGCCACATGGGCGCCGTGCTGCAGGCCTTCGAGGATGAACTGTTTCCGGCGCTCGATCGCAAGGTGACGCGCATGCCTGTCGTGCCCGAAGGCGCAAAGCGCTCGACCATGAACATCAACTCGATCCATGGCGGCCAGACTGAGGATTTCCGCCCCGGCCTGCCCTCACCCAACGTGCCCGACGCCTGCCGGCTGACCATCGATCGCCGCTTCCTGCTCGAGGAGGACCTTGCCACGGTCAAGAGCGAGGTGACCGATATCCTCGACCGGCTGAAGCGCGAGCGCAAAAAGTTCGACTACGAGATTCGCGACCTGATGGAGGTGCTGCCGCTGATGACCGAGCGCGATGCGCCGGTGGTCAAGGCGGTGGCGCAAGGCATCATGGCGATCTTCGCCCGCGAGCCGGATTATGTCATTTCACCAGGCACTTACGACCAGAAGCACATCGCCCGCATCGGCCACATCTATGATTGCATCGCCTATGGCCCGGGCATTTTGGACCTCGCCCACCGGCCCGACGAATGGGTCGGTATCTCTGATATGGTGGAGTCGGCCAAGGTGATGGCGATCGGGCTCAATGTGCTGCTCAGGGGCACGGCCGCGGGCTGAACCATCGACTTCGCTGAAAAAACATTCCTCCCCGCGCCGCTGCAGAGCACGAAACGCAATTTACTCCACCTCGAAATCACGCTTCTATCGCACAAGGGTTCGAGCATTTGGGAGTTGCACGATGAAATTGTGGAAAACCATTCTTGCCGCCGCGGTGCTGGCACTGGCCGGCAGTCAGGCATTTGCCGCACGCACCGACCTGGTGATCGGCATTCCGCTCGAGCCGCCGCATCTCGATCCGACCGCCGGTGCTGCCGCGGCGATCGACGAAGTGCTCTACGCCAACGTCTTCGAGGGCCTGACCCGCATCGGCCCGAATGGCGAAGTGCTGCCCGACCTTGCCGAGAGCTGGGCCATTTCCGACGATGGCAAGGTCTACACCTTCAAGCTGCACACCGGCGTCAAATTCCATGACGGCAGCGACTTCGACGCCGGCGACGTGAAGTTCTCGCTCGACCGCGCCCGCGCCGACAATTCCGTAAACGCGCAAAAGGCCCTGTTCGCCGCCATCGATACGGTCGAAGTCGTCGATCCGACGACCGTCAAGGTGACGCTGAAGAACCCGCAGGGGTCGTTCATCTACAATCTGGGCTGGGGCGACGCGGTGATCGTGGCGCCCGAGAGCGCCGACACCAACAAGGAAAAGCCTATCGGCACCGGCCCGTTCAAATTCCAGAGCTGGGCCAAGGGCTCGTCGATCACGCTGGTCAAATCCGACAACTACTGGGGCGCCCCGGTGTTCCTCGACAAAGCCGAGTTCCGCATCGTTCCCGACGCCGCCGCCGCCGTGCCGGCGCTGCTCTCGGCCGACATCCAGGCTTTCCCTTTCTTCGATCCCGACAGCGTCGCGCAGGTCAAGGACGATCCGCGCTTCAAGGTGGTGATCGGCTCGACCGAGGGCGAGACCATTCTGGCGATCAACAACAAGAAGCCGCCTTTCGACAAGCTCGAGGTGCGGCAGGCGATTGCCTTCGCGCTCGACCGCAAGGCGATCATCGACGGCGCCTCGGCCGGCCTCGGCGTGCCGATCGGCTCGCACATGTCGCCCGCCAGCAAAGCCTATGTCGACCTCACCGGCCTGTACCCGCACAATGTCGACAAGGCCAAGGAGCTGCTGAAGCAAGCCGGCTTCGAAACCGGCATCAAGGCGACGCTGAAACTGCCGCCGCCTTCCTATGCGCGGCTTGGCGGCGAGATCATCGCCTCGCAGCTGCGCGATGTCGGCATCGACCTGGAAATCATTCCGGTCGAATGGGCGCAGTGGCTGGACCAGGTGTTCACCAAGAAGGATTACGACCTGACCATCGTCTCTCACACGGAGCCCAACGACATCGATATCTACTCGCGCAAGGATTATTACTTCAACTACGACAATCCGGCCTTCGACAAGATCATCGCCGAGCTGAACCTCACCTCCGACGACGCCAAGCGCAACACGCTGCTCGGCGAAGCGCAGAAGATCCTGGCCGACGACGCCGTGGTGGGGTTCCTCTATGAACTGCCGAAGGTCGGCGTCTGGGACGCCAAGCTGCAGGGCCTGTGGGAGAATGCGCCGATCCAGGCGAATGATCTGACCAAGGTGAAGTGGACGGATTGAGGCGGCGGGCCAAAGGGCGGCGTTTGCGCTCCGTCACACCCCCCTCTGCCCTGCCGGGCATCTCCCCCGCAAGGGGGGAGATCGGGCTATCATCTCCGCTTTCGCCTATCGCGAACGTTGAACGCTGGTCGACGACACGGAAACTGCTGATCTCCCCCCTTGCGGGGGGTGAGGAGTGGTCCGCGCAGCGGACGGAAAGACAACTTCTTGGGTTTACGAACAACCAACCCCCGAAGCGCCAGCGAAGGGCGGGGGGGGGGGGGGGGGGCGGCGGGCCCCCGCCTCCTCCCCTTCCTCCTTCTGCTTCTCATACACACCCCACCCCCCCCCCCCCCCCCCCCCCCCCCCCCCGGGTCCGGTAGGACAGAGGGGGGTGTGACAGAACGCTGCCTTTGCTCAGTCATCGCACTTGGCAACGCACCATTCCCGCCGCAATGACCGCCTACCTCCTCAAACGCCTCGCCATCGCGATCGCAACCTTGATCCTGGCGTCGATGGTCGTCTTCGCCGTGCTCGAAGTCCTGCCCGGCGATCCGGCGCGGCTGATGCTTGGCCTCAACGCCAGCGCCGAGCAGGTCGAACTCCTGCGCAACCAGATGGGCCTCAACGCGCCGCTTCTCCTGCGCTACCTCCACTGGGTCGGCGGTCTGCTCAGCCTCGATTTCGGCCGCTCCTACACTTATTCGGTGCCGGTCATCGACCTTGTCCGCGAGCGCACGGCGGTTTCCCTGCCGCTGGCGCTGATCGCGCTGACGCTGTCCACCATCATTGCCATTCCGGTCGGGCTCTATTCCGCCAGTCGGCGCGGCCGCGCCGGTGACACGATTGCCATGGGTGCCGCCCAGCTCGGCGTCGCCATCCCGAACTTCTGGTTCGCGCTGATGCTGATCTACCTCTTTGCCGTCTGGCTGCGGCTGGTGCCGGCCGGCGGCTTTCCCGGCTGGAGCGCCGGCGCCTTGCCGGCGCTGAAATCGCTGCTTCTGCCGGCCGTAGCACTCGCTCTGCCGCAGGCCGCGATCCTGGCTCGCGTTGCCCGCTCCGCGCTGCTCGAGGTGCTGAACGAGGATTATATCCGCACCGCCCGCGCCAAGGGCCTGCCCTATCGCGCCGTACTTTGGCGGCACGCGCTGCGCAACGCGATGATCCCGGTTCTGACCATTCTGGGCCTGCAATTCGCCTTCCTGCTCGCCGGCACCATCATCATCGAGAACGTCTTTTATCTGCCGGGCCTCGGACGGCTGGTGTTCCAGGCGATCACTCAGCGCGACCTGATCGTGGTGGAAAGCATCGTCATGCTGCTGGTCGTCGCCGTCATTGCGGTCAACCTCGTCGTCGACGTCTCCTACGCCATCGTCGATCCGCGCCTTCGAGGCCGGCAATGACGCTGCACATCGACATCCCGCAGGAGACGTTGGGCAGCATTCTGGCCAAGGCCTTCCGCAACCGCTCCTTCCACATCGGCTTCGCCATCACGGTGCTGGTGGCTGCAATAGCGGTCATCTCCTACGTCTGGACGCCCTACGACGTGACCAAACTGGTGATCTCGGACAAGACGCTGGCGCCCTCTGCGGCGCACTGGTTCGGCACCGATCATTTCGGCCGCGACATCCTGTCGATGATCATGGTCGGCGCCCGCAACTCGATTGCCGTGGCGCTGGTCGCGGTCGGCATCGGCATGGGCGTCGGCGTGCCGCTCGGCGCCTTCGCCGCGGCGCGCGGCGGGTTTGTCGACGAGGCGCTGATGCGGCTGAACGACCTCGTCTTCGCCTTCCCGGCGCTGCTGTCGGCGATCATGATCACCGCCATCTTCGGACCGGGCGCAATCAACGCCATCATCGCAATCGGCATTTTCAACGTCCCGGTGTTTGCGCGCGTCGCCCGGGCAGGTGCGCTGGCGATCTGGCCGCGCGAATTCATCCTCGCCGCGCGCGCCGCCGGCAAGAGCAAGACGCAGATTACAATCGAGCACGTGCTGCCCAACATCGCCACGCTGCTTCTGGTGCAAGGCACCATCCAGTTCGCGCTCGGCATTTTGGCCGAAGCCGGCCTCTCCTATGTCGGACTCGGCGCCCAGCCGCCAATGCCGAGCTGGGGCCGCATGCTGTTCGACGCCCAGACGCGCATGGTGGTGGCGCCTTGGATGGCGATCTTCCCCGGCATGGCCATCGTCATCACCGTGCTTGGGCTCAATCTGCTCGGCGACGGCATCGCCGACATACTCGACCCGAAATCGCGGCGGCAGCGATGAGCCTGCTGCAAATCGAGAACCTGTCGCTGGCGATCGGCGACGCGCCGATCCTGAAAGGGGTCGAGCTCTCCGTCGCGCCCGGCGAGGTGATGGGCCTGGTCGGTGAATCCGGTTCCGGCAAATCGATGACGGCGCTGACCATCATGCAGCTTCTGCCGCATGCGGCGTGCGCCACCGGCCGCGTGACCTTCGACGGCATCGATATTCTGGCCGCAACCGAGGACCAGATGTGCGCGCTGCGTGGGGACGACATCGGCATGGTGTTCCAGGAGCCGATGACGGCGCTCAACCCCGTCAAGACCATCGGCGAGCAGGTCGCCGAAGGCATACGCTGGCACACCAGGGCAAGCCGTGCCGACGCCGAAGACCGCGCGCGCAAAATGCTCGACCGCGTTGGCCTGCCGGAGGCCAAATTCCCGCTGTCGCGCTATCCGCACGAACTGTCGGGCGGCCAGCGCCAGCGCGTCGTCATCGCCATTGCCTGCGCATTGAAACCCAAGCTGCTCATCGCCGACGAGCCGACCACGGCGCTCGACGTGGTGCTGCAGGCGCAGATCCTCGACCTCTTGCGCGGCCTTGTCAGCGAAAACCGAATGGGCCTGCTGTTGATCTCGCACGATCTCGCGGTCGTCACCGAAATGGCCGAACGCATCACCATTCTGCGCAATGGCGAGGTGATGGAAGCCGGCGACACCGCACGCACGCTGTCGGAACAGCTGCATCCCTACACGCGCCAGCTGGCGCTGGCCTCCATGCACGTGCCCGCGCGCGCCAAGGTTCACGCCACCGGATCGGCCAAACCGCTGCTTGAGGTCGAAGGCGTGACACGGGACTATCCGGGCCGGCGCACCTCCCTGTTCAAGTCAGCGGCTCCGATCCGCGCCGTCGACGACGTGTCCTTGTCGCTGGCGCCAGGCCAATCGGTGGCGCTGGTCGGCCGCTCCGGCTGCGGCAAGTCAACGCTTGCCCGCATGATCCTGGCGCTCGACAAATCGACATCGGGATCGATCCGCTTTCGCGGCGAGACCATCACCGGCAAAAGCGAGGCGGAGCTCAAAGCCGCGCGGCGCGACATGCAGGTGGTGTTCCAGGATCCCTACGGCTCTTTCGACCCGCGCCAGAAGGTCGTAAAACTGGTCGCCGAGCCGCTGCATGTACTGGAGACGAAGCCGACACCGGCTGAGCGGCGCGAGATGGTGGCGCACGCACTGCACGAGGTCGGCCTCGGCACCAGCGACATGGACAAATATCCGCATGAGTTTTCCGGCGGCCAGCGCCAGCGCCTGTCCATCGCCCGCGCCATCATCACAAGGCCGAAGCTGGTCGTCGCCGACGAGCCGGTCTCGGCGCTCGACGTCTCGATCCGCGCCCAGATCCTCGATCTGTTCGCAGAGCTCAACCAGAAGCTCGGCATCGCCTATCTCTTCATCACTCACGATTTGACCGTCGCCCGCGCCATCACCGATGAGGTGCTGGTCATGCATGACGGCAGGATCGTCGAGCGCGGCAAGACCGGTGACGTGCTCGATCATCCGCAGTCGGAGGCGGCCAGGGCGCTGGTCGCGGCTGCGCCCGATCTGCATCGGGCGATCGCTCACCGTATGCAGGAACAGGGGTGAGTGACCGGTTCGCGCAGCGAATTCATCGTGCCAGTGGCACGATGAAAGGTCACAAACGCTGGGACGCTGCGAAGCAGCGGGGACCCGGCTGGGCGGCCGTTGCCCCTGGTCTGCCTCACTCCTCCGGCTTCACCACATCGACCGGGCTTATGTCGAGCAAATCGAGCGTGCGGCGCAGCAGCCGCACTTCGCTCTCGGCCAGCTTGGAATCGGCTTTGGCGATCTCCGCCATGTGGAGCGCCAGCAACTTGCGCCGTTCGACATCGAGATCGCGGAACAGCGCAATGGCTTGCGAACCGTTGGTCTCGTAGCCGAAATCATTGAGATATTCGATGACCGCGTCGATGCTGGTTTCCGGGATGCCGAAGGCGTCCTTGCAGATACGCCGGAAGGCGACCATTTCGCTCTCCGAAACCGAGCCGTCGGCCAGGATCATGCGAAACAGCATCAAGAGTTCCGCCGACAGCACGGGGTCGTCGGCAACCTTGCGCACGCCGGGGTCACCATCGAAGATCGAGCGTATCTGGTCGAGCAATGCCATCGCCAACAGTGTCCCTTTTTTCCGAGCCCGCCCAGTGCAAACCCAAAACTGCCCAGCGGTATTGGGATAATGACATGCACCACAGGAAATCCAAGCGCAACGCGCTTGGATGGACGTAGCGCGGAATCGGCCTTGCGCAAACCGGATGGCCATGAGAAGGCGCGGCATCGCCTTTCCAGCCGGAATGTTCAGAAAATCCCGATGCTCGACCTCGCTACCCAGACCGTCATCATGCTTGCCTTCGCCGCCTTTGCAGCCGGCTTTGTCGATTCGATAGCCGGCGGCGGCGGGCTGATCACCATCCCGGCCCTGCTGCTTGCCGGCTTCCCGCCGGTCGCAGCACTTGGAACCAACAAGCTGCAGGACATTTTCGGCACCGCTTCGGCGACCATCCACTACGCCAGGAATGGCCATGTCGATCTGCGTCGACAGCTGCCATCGGCGCTTCTGGCCCTTGCCGGCAGTGCCGTCGGCGCCTTGCTGGCGGCATTCGTGCCAGGTGATCTCCTGCGGGCGCTGCTGCCGCTGCTTTTGATCGCCATCGCGATCTACTTCGCCGTGAAACCCAACATGAACGATGTCGACCGCGCCGAGCGCCTGTCGCCCTTCCTGTTCGGGCTGATCATCGCCCCTTTGGTCGGCTTCTATGACGGGCTGTTCGGGCCGGGAGCCGGCTCCTTCTATATGCTGGCCTTCGTCAGCCTTGCCGGCTTCGGCGTGCTCAAGGCGACGGCACACACCAAGCTGCTCAATTTCGCCTCCAACATTGGCGGCTTCATCGTCTTTGCCGTCGCCGGCGTCGTCTACTGGAAGATCGGGCTTATGATGGGCGTCGCCCAGTTCCTCGGCGCCCGGCTCGGCGCCAGCCTTGCCATCCGCATCGGCGCCCGGCTGATCAAGCCGCTGCTGGTGATCATCTGCCTGGCTCTGGCGGTGAAGCTGCTGGCCGACCCGGCGAACCCATTGCGCCAGCTGATTGGTGTATAAGCCTCACGCCTGATAGAGTGCCGTTGTACGAATCATGTTGGAGGGACCACACATGAATCTTAGTGCACCCACTCAGCTTGTTTTCATCATCTCCCTTGTTATCGCCATCATCGGCGTGCTCGCCGCGCTTGGCGTTCTTGCGTTCATTCCTCTGGCTGCGGTGTGGATTGTCCTCATCGCATACATTGTGCTTGCCGCCGCCTGCCTGATGCGCGGCGCCTAGGCACCCGCGACCTCTGCAATTCGAAGCGCCCGGTCAAAAGCCGGGCGCTTTTGCTTTGGATGCATGGTCTGTTAGGCTCTTCCGCGGAAGGATGACCATGCCCGTCGAGACGGAGCGCCACGATCAACAGTAGGGCCCGGTCGCCGACCGGTTCGAGATGGTGCGGCGCGCGCCGGGCCTGCTGCTGCAGAATGCGGTCACCGACATTTGTGGCTATCGCGAAACGGCGCCCGGCCATTTTCGCAATGTCGAATACGCCTCGCTCACCGTCCCGCTGGTGATCAGCTTCGCAGAACCCCTCGCCATCGGCCTTGGCCGCAAGCCCGCGTCGAGGTCGGCGAAGCGCCCGAACTTCGTCATCAACGGGCGAAGCGGAAGCGCAGACCCGAGGATGACGAAACGATGGGCGGCCCTACCTCGCTAACCCAAAAATCGCATCGCAATCGAGATGGCGCTCCAGTTCGGTTGCGATCTCGTCCAGAGCGTTTTCCACCTCCGCTCGATAGTCGACGCCGCCGCCTTTGACGCCGAGGCTCTCCAAGAATCTCGCCCGGAAAGCGTCGGCGGAAAACAGGCCGTGCAGATAGGTGCCAAAAACCTTGCCATCGGCGGAAATGGCACCGTCGTCGGTGCCGTTGATCACAGCCGACGGCCGCGCCATGTCCGGCCCGGTGGTGCGGCCAAGATGAATTTCGTAGCCCTCGAGCGCGAGGCCGAACGGCACTGAGCGGGCGCTGACATTGCGCACCGTCTTTTCCGGCTCCATCACCGTCTCGATGTCGAGCAGACCAAGACCTTCCGCCTCGGTGACGCTGCCCTCGATGCCATCGGGATCGCGCACCAGGCGGCCGAGCATCTGGAAACCGCCGCAAATGCCGACGATATGGCCGCCGCGTTTGCGGTGCGCGAGGAGATCGCGATCCCAGCCATTCTCGCGGAATTTCATGAGATCCCCGATCGTCGATTTGGAACCGGGAATGACCACCAGGCCGGCATCCTCCGGCAAGCGCTGCCCCGGCGGCACGAACACCACTTCGACCTGCGGCTCGGCCTTGAGCGGGTCGAGGTCGTCGAAATTGGCGATGCGGCCAAGCATCGGCACGGCGACCTTCAACGCCCGCTTCTCGCCCGATGCCAGGCGTTCGAGCACGACCGAATCCTCCGAAGGCAATCGCGCCGCCGCCTTCAGCCACGGCACGACGCCAAAGCAGCGCCAGCCGGTGAAGCTTTCGATCGACCGGATGCCGTCGTCGAACAGCGAGACATCGCCGCGGAACTTATTGATGAGGTAGCCGACGATCATGCGCCTGTCTTCCTCCGGCAGGATCAGATGCGTGCCGGCGACCGAAGCGATGACGCCACCGCGGTCGATGTCGCCGACCAGAATCACCGGCACGTCGGCGCGTGTGGCAAAGCCCATATTGGCGATGTCGCGGCTGCGCAGGTTGATTTCGGCCGGCGATCCGGCGCCCTCGACGATGACCAGATCGGCGCCCTCACCGACCTTCGTCCAGGACTCCAGCACGGCGTCCATCAGCCCCGCTTTCATTGTCTGGTAGTCGCGCGCTCGCGCCTCGCCGAACACCTTGCCTTGCACGATCACCTGCGAACCGATGTCGCTCTGGGGTTTGAGCAGCACTGGATTCATATGCACGGTCGGCTGAACACCACACGCCAGCGCTTGCAGCCATTGCCCACGGCCAATCTCGCCGCCGCCGGGGCGGTCGTCGCCCGGAATGTCGGCGACGGCGGCATTGTTCGACATGTTCTGCGGCTTGAACGGCCTGACTTTCAGCCCGCGACTCCTGGCCGCGCGGCAGAGCCCCGCCACCAGCACCGTCTTGCCGACATCCGAACCCGTGCCTTGCAGCATGATCGCCTTGGCCATGCTCAGCCCCTGCCCTGCGCGCCGGAAACGGTCGACTTCTGCGACAGCGGCCCGCCGCGCCAGATGTAGAGCGCCAGCAACGGTTCGCTGCCGGTGCGCATGGCATGGCTGACATTGGAGGCGTGATGGATAATTTCGCCCGCCTGGCGGATGTGAAAGCCGCCCTCGCCCATGCGCCATTCGGTGCCGCCGGTCAGCGGAATGTAGATCTCCTCGGCAATGTGATGATGGTCGGGATAGGTGATGCCGGGTCCCAGGATCAGCAATCCGGCCGCGACCTCTTCATTGGCGAAATGGCCGCGCGTGCCAAACACCTCCAGCCAGCCGTATTTTTGCAAGAACGCTTCACCAAAATCGCTCGCGTTGTAGGTCTGCCCCCAGCACAGATCGTCACGACGCTCCGCCAGCAGTTGCACCACAGGCTGCGGGTCCGGCGGCGCCAGTTCGACAATGCGGTCGAGCAGACCGAGGCACGGCAGCGGATGCGCTTCGAGCACGCGCGCCGTCATATTCCAGCCGATCCGGGTCACGGCGTCCCGCACCAGCGCGTTGTCCACGCCTCGGAGATAGTCATGGAAGCGGTCGAGCAATTCGTCGAAATGTGTCGGCACGCAATGCTCCGTTGATCCATTCATGCACAGCGGCTGCGCGGCGAGCCGGGTTGCGCGGCGGCATCATTGGTCTAGATTGGGCGCCGCGCAAAGCCAAAAACAACAGGCCAGCAAGCCAACCCCAGTTGGGGAAACACAGGGAGCACGCCATGGACGCCGCGGTCGATGCGAGCACCAGCCAGTTCGAGCTCAACGAGGAACAGCGCGCCATCCAGGAGATGGCACAGGCCTTCGCCGCCGATCGCGTTGCGCCCAATGCTCTCGAATGGGACCGGGCAAGATACTTTCCCGCCGACGTAATCCGCGAGACCGGCCCGCTTGGCCTTGGCGGCATCTATGTCAGGGACGATGTCGGCGGCTCGGCGCTCGGCCGGCTCGACGCCGTGCTGATCTTCGAGGCACTGTCGCACGCCGATCCGGCGTTTTCCTCCTTCATCTCGATCCACAATATGGCAGCGTCGATGATCGACCGCTTCGGCGACGACGAGCAGCGCCAATGCTTCCTGCCGAAGCTGACCTCGATGGAATGGCTGGCGAGCTACTGCCTGACCGAGCCGGGCTCAGGCTCGGATGCCGCGGCGCTGAAGACGCGCGCGGTGAAGAGCGGCGACGACTATGTGCTTAACGGCGCCAAGCAGTTCATCTCCGGGGCCGGCGACAGCGACCTCTATGTCGTCATGGCGCGCACAGGCGCCGACGGGCCGAAAGGCATTTCCACCTTCGTCGTGCCGAAGGATGCGCCCGGCCTGTCCTTCGGCGCCAACGAGCACAAGATGGGCTGGCACATGCAGTCGACCCGCCAGGTGATCTTCGAGGACTGCAAGGTGCCGGCTGCAAACCTGCTGTCGGGGGAAGGCGCAGGTTTCGGCATCGCCATGGCCGGCCTTGACGGCGGCCGCCTCAACATCGCTGCCTGTTCGCTCGGCGGCGCGCAATCTGCGCTCGACAAGGCGCTGTCCTATACCGCCGAGCGCAAGGCTTTCGGCTCGAAGATCAACCAGTTCCAGGCGCTGCAGTTCAGGTTGGCCGACATGGAGACCGAATTGCAGGCAGCGCGGATCTTTCTCTACGCCGCCGCCTCGAAACTCGACCGCAAGGCGTCGGATGCCGGCAAATGGTCGGCCATGGCCAAGCGCTTCGTCACCGACATCGGCTTCAACGTCGCCAACGAGGCGCTGCAGCTGCATGGCGGTTATGGCTATCTTCATGATTACGGTATCGAAAAACTGGTGCGCGACCTGCGCGTCCACCAGATCCTCGAAGGCACCAACGAGATCATGCGCGTCATCATCGCGCGGGCGTTGATTGGACGGCAGTAGGCAGTAGGCAGTAGGCAGTAGGCAGTAGGCAGTAGGCAGTAGGCAAAGGATGACCGGCAAGATCAACTCGTACAAGGATCTTATCGTATGGCAGCAGGCGATGGATCTGGCTGTCAGCACCTACTCATTGACCAAGACATGGCCCAAAGAGGAATTGTATGGGCTGACCAGCCAAATCCGCCGTTCAGCAACCTCTATCCCGGCAAACATCGCGGAAGGCTATGGCCGAGACAACCGAGGCTCCTATCAGCAATTTCTCAGGATAGCCCAAGGCTCGCTGAAGGAGTTCGAGACACACCTCCAAATCGCTCAACGCATTGGCGTTGCCACGCATGGGCAAGCTGAGCACCTGCTTCTGGCGGCCGAGGCCATCGGAAAGATGCTTCGCCAACTTGTTATCAAACTCGCACCCGAATAGGTCGCCCTACTGCCTACTGCCTACTGCCTACTGCCTACTGCCTACTGCCTACTGCCTACTGCCTACTGCCTACTCATCATGGAGCACCGCTATGACCACCATCGCCTTCATTGGTCTCGGAAATATGGGCAATCCGATGGCTGCCAATCTCGTCAAGGCGGGGCACGCGGTGCACGGCTTTGACCTGATGCCGGAAAACCTCACCGTCGCCCGCGAGCATGGCGTCATTGTCATGGCGAATGCCGTGGCGGCGGTGAAGGACGCCGATGTCGTGATCACCATGCTTCCCGCCGGCAAGCACGTGCTCTCGGTCTACGAGGACATCGCACCCAAGGCCAAACCAGGCGCCCTGTTCATTGATTCCTCGACCATCGATGTCGAGTCGGCCCGCAAGGCGCATGCCGTAGCAAGGAAGCAAGGGCTGCATTCGATCGACGCCCCCGTCTCCGGCGGCACCGGCGGTGCTGCTGCGGGAACGCTAACCTTCATGGCCGGCGGCGCCAAGGATGCCTTCGCCAAGGCCGAACCGGTCCTGAAGCCGATGGCAGGCCGCATCGTCCATTGCGGCGACGACGGCGCCGGTCAGGCAGCCAAAATCTGCAACAACATGATGCTCGGCATTTCGATGATCGGCGTCGCAGAGGCCTTCGTGCTGGCCGAAAAGCTCGGCCTCTCGCATCAGGCCCTGTTCGACGTTGCCTCGACCTCGTCGGGCCAGTGCTGGTCGCTGACCACCTACTGCCCGGTGCCGGGTCCCGTGCCGGCCTCACCCGCCAACCGCGACTACAAACCGGGCTTTGCCGCGGCACTCATGCTGAAGGACCTGAAACTGGCGCAGGAAGCCGCCCAAAGCGCCGGCGCGGTGACGCCGATGGGGGCCGAAGCGGCCCAGCTTTATGCGCTGTTCAACGCCCAGGGAAATGGCGGCGACGATTTTTCCGGCATCATAAATTTCCTTCGCGGCAGTTCTCTATAAGTTTCGAAATTTGGCAGCGCTTTTCTCGATTTTTATTGCGCGGAAAAATTGCAAATTTAGATTTGCTTAAGCTCTCGATAACCCGGCGGTAACGATGTGCCTATATAACGGATGGCGAGGCGGACACATCGCATCCGCCCGGCGCTCCGGATCAGGTCTCGCGTACCGGAGCCCGTAAGTTTCGCAAGTGTATTGTTGGCGAAATGCCATGCGTATCTGGCAAAGCCGCGTTCCGATGGAGCGCGGTTTTTTGCGTTTTGCAGTCCTATACTGTTCGGTCTGAATTATATTCCGATTGCAGCGTTCGGAATTGCCTGATGGTCTTCATTGACCAGCACGATCGGTGCGCTGACCCCTTCGACCCTGACGATAAGCAGGCGCACAGTCCGGGCGCCCTGATTGCAAGGCGTCCGGCTGTCGTTCCATCTACTTCTTGCGCAAATCCGCTTGCGCCAGATCCAGCGCTTTGGCGATGCGATCGCAAGCCATGTCGATCGTCGCGCGGGTCCAGATCAGCGGCGGCGACAGGATCATCGTGTCGCCGGTGGCGCGCAGCATCAGGCCTTGCGCGATGGCGTGGTCGCGGACGGTGACGGCGGCACTGCCCGCCGGCAGGAAGCGCTCCTTGGTCGCCTTGTCCTTGACGATCTCGACCGCGCCCATCAGCCCGATCGATCGCACCTCGCCGACCAGTTCGTGGCCGGCAATGCGCTCCTGCAGCGCCTGGGCGAAGTAAGGTCCAGTGTCGTTCCTGACCCTGTCGACTAGGCCTTCTCGCTCCATGATCTCGAGATTCTTCAGCGCCACCGCGCAGGCCACCGGGTGACCCGAATAGGTATAGCCGTGGTAGAATTCGCCGCCCTTTTCGACCAGCGTCGCCGCGATACGGTCGCCGACCAGCAGCGCCGACAGCGGCTGATAGCCAGAGGTCAGTGCCTTGGCCGTGGTGATGGTGTCGGCTTCGACGCCGAAGGTCTGCGCCGCAAACCATTCGCCGGTGCGGCCATAGCCGGTGATGACCTCGTCCAGCATCAAAAGCACATCGTATTTGCGGCAGATTCGCTGCACTTCCGGCCAGTAGCTCATCGGCGGTATCTTCACCCCGCCCGCCCCCATCACCGGCTCGCCGATGAAGGCCGCGACCTTGTCGGCGCCGGCCTCCAGAATGGCATCCTCGACCGCCTTGGCGGCGCGCAGGCCGAAATCATGGTCGCTTTCGCCGGGCAGCCCCAACTCATAGGCATAGGGCATCATCACATGGACGATGTTGGGAACCGCCCCGCCGAGTTGCTTGTGCATCAAATCCATGCCGCCGAGCGACGTGCCGGCGACGGTCGAGCCGTGATAGGCCGACTTGCGCGAGATGATGCGGTTCTTCTCCGGCTTGCCTTCCAGCACCCAATAGTGGCGCACGAGCCGCAGCGCCGTGTCGTTGGCCTCCGAGCCGGAGGAGCCGTAGAAAACCTGGCTGATGCCCTTGGGCGCCAGCTCGGCCAGCTTCTTCGACAGCAGCACGGGCGTCGGCGTCGAGCATTTGAAGAAGGAATTGTAGTAGGGCAATTCCTTCATCTGCGCGTAAGCGGCGTCGGCCAGCTCGTCGCGGCCATAGCCGACATTGACGCACCACAGCCCGGCCATGCCGTCGAGTATTTCGGTGCCATCGGCATCGTAGATGAACGGGCCGTTGGCGTGGGTGATGATGCGCGAGCCGGTCTCGCGCAATTCCCTGTGGTCGGTGAAGGGATGCAGATGATGCGCGGCGTCAATCTGCTGAAGCTGCTTCAGCGAATAGTTCTGGTAAGTCATGGGTTTGCTCTTTCCTCTGGAATCAAACCGGCAAGCTGCCGGGGCGACTTCGTCAGAGGACGGCGGGCGGCGAATAGCCGATGCGGGCGCACAGCCTGAGCAGTTCGGCGCGCAGCGTGCGCGGCGACGGTGTCACCGCGACCCCGAAGGCGCCGGATGTGCTCATGTAGACCATGGCGGCAGTCTATGCCGCCCGAGGCCCGGAATTCAAGCGGTGCCGCTCAATACCCTTTGCAGGAACACGTATTTCATGGCGGTTTGCGCCGCTTGCGGCCGGCGGTCGCCGCGCCCGCCATGGCCGCCTTCCGTCTCCTCGAAGAACAACGTCTTGCCGTGACCTGCTTCCTGCAGCTTCGCCGCCATCTTGCGGGCATGGCCGGGATGGACGCGGTCGTCGGCGGTTGATGTCGTGAGCAGCACCGGGGGATAGACGGCATCGGCCGAGACATGATGGTACGGCGAATAGGCGGCGAGCCACTTGGCTTCTTCCGGTTTTGCCGGATCGCCATATTCGCCGATCCACGAGGCGCCTGGCGGCAGTTCGGTGTAGCGCAGCATGTCGAGCAGCGGCACCTCGATGATGACGGCGCCGAACAGTTCGGGATGCTGCGTCAGGGAAACGCCGGTAAGCAGGCCGCCATTCGAGCCGCCCTGGATGCCGAGGGAAGCAGCCGTGGCTATGCCGCGCCTGACGACGTCCTGCGCCACCGCGGCGAAATCGTCGAAGGCAGTCTGGCGATTGCCCTTCAGCGCGGCCTGATGCCAGGCCGGCCCGAACTCGCCGCCACCGCGGATGCAGGCCTGCACATAGGCGTTGCCCTTTTCCAGCCACAGCCTGCCGCGCACGCCGGCATAGCCGGGCAGCAGCGGTATTTCGAAGCCGCCATAGCCGTAGAGCAGCGTCGGCACCGGACCCTTCTGGTCGCGCCGCCTGACGACGAAATACGGGACCATTGTGCCGTCCTTCGAGCGCGCCTCGAACTGTTCGGAGACCAGCGGCGCGGCGTCGAACCGAGCCGGCTGCGATTTCACGGTGGCCAGCGTCGCCCCGTCATCGTCCGACCAGATGATCGAACTCGGCGTCAGGAAATCGGTGAAGGAGAAGGAGACGCTGGAACCGAAATGCTCGGCATGCGCGATGCCGACATTGCCGTTCTCGGGCAGCGCCACCGGCTTCAGCGACCAGCGGTCGCCGCTGCGCTCGGCGACAACGACCTTGCCGCGCACATTGTCCATCAGATTGATGAACAGCCGGTCCTGAGTGCGGGCAATGCCGGCGACCGAAACACGGTGCGCTGGCGCGAGCATGGTTTCAACAGGGCCCAGGTCGCCGGTGTCGATCCAGTGTTCGAAATCGAAGGAATAGAGGCCGTCCGGCAAGCACTCAGTGCCGCCCGGCGCCGTCCATGGGCTGCGCACCCCGAACACCAACCGGCCCTTGAACAGCGCGGTGTCGGTGACATCGTCCGGCAGCGGGATGCGCCGTTTTTCGCCCGACGGCAGGCGCAGAAAACTGTGCGAGGAGAAGAAGGCGATCGTGCGGGCCAGAAACAAATACTGCCTGTCGCCATCATGCTCGACCCCCGCGCCGGCCGCGAGATCCTGCTTCTCGGCCTCGAAGATCGGCGTCGCCTCCTCCAACCGGGTGCCGCGCTTCCACAGCTTGACGACGCGCGGATAACCGGACTGGGTCTTGTCGTCTTCATTGAAGGCAGCCGAGACAATGACCGTGTCCTTGTCCAGCCAGGAAAAGCCGGATTTCGAGGCGGGAGCGCGGAAGCCGCCCTCGATGAATGATTTGGTCTCGATGTCGAATTCGCGCATCTCGCTGGCATCGCCGCCATCCGGCGACATCGCCACCAGGCAAAGGTTGAAATCGGGGTAAAGGCGGCTGGCGCCGCTGAACACCCACTTCACCCCCTCCTTGGCCGACAGCACGTCGAAGTCGATGATCGTCTCCCACACAGGCTTCTCGGTCTTGTAGGAAGCAACCGTCGTGCGGCGCCAGAGGCCGAGCACATTGGTCTTGTCCTGCCAGAAATTATAGACTTGGCCGTTGAGCGCGGCACCGACCGCAATGTTGTCCTCGGCCGTCATCAGGTCGAGCGCCGTCTCGAACGCCGCCTGGTAGGACGGATCGCCCTGTAGTTCGGCCATGGTGATCTCGTTCTGGCGATGCACCCAGTCGAGCGATTCCTTGCTGGTCCGGTCCTCCAACCAGAGGAACTTGTCCTCCGCGGTGGCATCCGTCTGGCGTTTTGTCGTCGATTGGGTCACGCATGGTCTCCAGGCTAGTGGCGGGCAGCCCTGCCTACATCGCGTTCCAAGCGGTTTTATTCAAGATGGTCACGTTCGGTCATCGGTGGGAATGCGACCTCAAACCATCCGCCGGCGCAGGACCGTGGCCACAGCCAGTGCCAGACAAATCGTGCCCAGCGTGATCGGCAGGCCGTAGGCGCCGATCACATCCATGACGCCACCCGCCAGCGGCGGCACCACGATGCCGCCGATGCCCCACATCAGGGAGAAGGCGGCATTGCCGGCGACCAGCGCCGAGCCGGTAAAGCGCTCGCCGAGCTCGATGATCGACATGGTGTAGATGCCATAGGAGACCGCGCCCCAGATAAAGACGCAAGGCCAGATCAACGGCGTCTCGATCAGCAGCGGCAGCAGCACGCAGCCCAGCACAGTCACCACGACGCAGACGAATCGCACCAGCCGCGCCGTCAGCCGTTCCGCCAGCAAGCCGAGCGGCACCTGCATGGCGATGTTGCCTGCGATCATCACCGACAGCAGCGCCGACATGCGCGCTTCCGCGATGCCATAGTGCGTGCCGTAGACCGGCAGCAGCGCCAGCACGCCCTGTTCGAAACCGGCGGCAACGACCACCGCCGACAGCAGTAGCCATGCCAGTGGCACGAAGCCCATGACCGAAACCCGGCGCCCAGCTTCGTCGACCTTCGGCAGTCGCGGCAGCACCAGCGCGAGGCAGGCGCCGCAAAAGATGAAGGCGGCGATCCCCACCAGGAATGGCGGCCATCCCACGGTGCCGACAGCGAGCAGGCAGAGCGGCCCGGCAGCGAAGCCGGCCGAGATGATGGTTGAATAGACACCCATGACGCGACCGCGGCGCGATGGCGGCGCCAGTGCAATGACCCAGATTTCGCTCAAGACATAGAGCGGATTGGTCACCACCCCGATCAGGAAGCGCAGCGGAAACCACAGATAGACATTCTGCGTCCACCCGATCAGCGCCAGAACGATCGCCGAAAGCGCCGCGCAGGTAAGCGCGGTGCGCCCTGCCCCGAACCGGCGCGCCAGTGCCGGGATCAGCGGCGACGAGACAATGAAGCCGATCGGCGTCATTGCCGCCGAGAGCCCGATGATGGCCGGCGAAACGCCTTGGCGTTGCAGGATGAAGCTCAGCAGCGGATAGGACAGGCCTTGCGCGATGGCGAACACCGAGACGGTCGCGATCACGCCGCTGATCGCCGCCCACTGCATCTTCTCGTTGTCAGCTTCCGCCAGGTTCATCATTGGGACCTAAACCAGATTCAGGACTAGCTTTTCTGTCCGATCGGGTAAGCCCCGCCCCGGGAAAAACCGTTTGCTCCAGACAAGGCCTGTCATGAGTTTGGGCCTGTCAGGAGTTTTTGGGCCGTCAGGAGTTTTGGCGCTTGAACGATCGATAGAGCGCGAAGCTCACCAGCAGCGCGTCGAGGCCGGCGATGACCACCGGCAGACCCAGCGGACCGATGATCTGCATCAAGGCACCGGCGCCAGGCGGGCCGACAATGCCGCCGGCGCCCCACATCAATGCGAAGGCGGCGTTGCCGGCGACCAGCACGGTTCCCCTGAAGCGGCTGCCGAGCTCCACCAGCGCCATGGTGTAGACGCCGTAGCCGACAGCGCCCATGACGAGAAGGACGAGCCAGATCGCCGGCGTCGTGATCAGCAACGGCAGCAAAACCGCGCAGGTCGTTGTCGCCAACGCACAGAAGATGATCATCGCCCGCCCGCCGAAACGCTCGGCCAGCAGGCCGAGCGGGATTTGCAGGAAGATGTTTCCCAGCGACAGTGCCATCACCAGGGCCGCCAGCGTCCTTTCGGGCAGGCCATAGGCGGCACCGAAGACCGGCATCAAAGCGTAGGTGCCCTGCTGGACCGCCGCCGAAACCAGCAGGGCAAACAACAGCGCCGGCGCCAGCCTGGCGAAACCGAAAAAGCCGCCGGGCAATTTGCAGTCATCCTCGAAGCCGGCGAGGCTTGACGAAACAGCACGAAGGATCGCGGCGCACAGGATGAAGCCGGCCATGCCGACCAGGAAAGGAACCCAGCCCGATATCCCTACCGCGGTCAGGACCAAAGGCCCCGCAGCATAGCCAGCGCCCAGCACGGTGTTGAATGCCCCCATCACCCTGCCGCGGCGCGACGGCGGCGCCAGCGACAGCGCCCATACTTCGCCCAGTATATAGAGCGGGTTGATGACGATACCGATGATGAAGCGGATGACGAACCAGCCCACCCAGTCCTGCAGGTAGCCGATGCCGAGGAAGCACAGCGCCCCAATCAATGAGCAACCCACAGCCAGGTTGCGCGCGCCGACCAGCCGAACGGCTGCCGGCACGAACGAGGCCGAAAAGGATCAGGCCAAGCGGCATCATCGCTGCCGACAAGCCGATCAGCGCCGGCGACATGCCTTGCTTCTGCATAAGCAGCGTAAACAGCGGCGAGCTCAGCCCTTGCGCCGCACCGAACATCGCGAGGGCGGCAGTTACGCCGGCAAGCGCCGCCCATTGCGTCCCCGCTTCGCCATCGCTCGAACCGGTCGCAGCCATGATGCCTTCCACATGAATTGCCGGCCCCATCCAGCGGCAAACCACTGAGCTAGCGGTTCGATTTAGGGAAAGGAAGGGCCGCGCCTGAAATCCCCTTGCGCAAAGAGCCGCAGTGGGGCGCGTCCTGTCCGCCAATCCCCGGCAAGGTTGTCAGCTATCGGACTGCCGTTCGAGCATGTCGCTTCCCTCGTCCTAGTGGTCGCCGCCTCCGCAATGGTCGGACAGCCGCCGGTCCATTATGCCGCCCGCTACCAGCATCGTACGAGGACCATCATGACCGCCGCCCTGCATCCAGCCGAACCGCCTTTGGCAACCGACCGGGCCCGTCGCGGTGGCCGTGCGGGCAAGCGCGCCGGCGGCTCGGCCGCCTTCGAACAGCCGGCTTTTCGGCAACTGAGAAATCCGCTAACGCCGACCAAGCTGGTCTCTGACGACGAGCTGGAATCGATCCACCTCGCCTCGCTGCGCGTCTTGAGGGAAATAGGCGTCGACGTGCTGCATGACGAAGCGCGCCGCATGATGAAGGAAAACGGCGCCGATGTCCGCGAGGGCAGCGAGCGCGTGCGCTTCGACAGCGACATGATCCTCGATCTCATCTCCAACTGCCCGTCGGAATTCACGCTCCATGCCCGCAACCCGGCGCACAATGTGCGCTTCGGCGGCAACAATGTGATCCTGTCGATGATGGCGTCGGCACCGAACTGCTCCGACCTCGATCGCGGCCGCCGTCCGGGCAACCAGCAGGACTACCGCAACTTCCTGCGCCTGGCACAGATGCACAACATCCTGAACTGCACCGGCGGTTATCCGGTCGAGCCGACCGACATCCATCCTTCCGTGCGCCACCTCGAATGCATCCGCGACCTCGCCACGCTGACCGACAAGGTGTTCCACATCTATTCGCTCGGCAAGGAGCGCAATGTCGACGGCATCGAGATCGCCAGGATCGCCCGCGGCATCAGCCATGAGCAGATGCTCGAAGAGCCGTCCGTCTTCACCATCATCAACACCAATTCGCCGCTGAAACTGGATGTGCCGATGATGGAAGGCATCATCCAGATGTCGAGCAAGGGTCAGGTCGTCGTCATCACGCCCTTCACCCTGTCCGGCGCGATGGCGCCGGTGACCATCGCCGGTGCGCTGGTGCAG
This sequence comes from Mesorhizobium sp. M1078, assembly GCF_040318615.1. Lineage (NCBI taxonomy): Bacteria > Pseudomonadati > Pseudomonadota > Alphaproteobacteria > Hyphomicrobiales > Phyllobacteriaceae > Mesorhizobium > Mesorhizobium sp. M1078. Next base: position 156,310 of record NZ_JAMYMP010000004.1, on the reverse strand, counting down.
CAAAATGCCGAGGCGCTGTCCGGCATCGCCTTTGCCCAGATGGTGAGAAAGGGCGCGCCGGTTGGCTATGGCGGCTTCACCTCGAATGTCGACATGAAGTCGGGCTCGCCGGCCTTCGGCACGCCTGAATATATGAAGGCGCAGCTTGTCGGCGGCCAGCTTGCCCGCCGTTACAAGATCCCCTACCGCACCTCCAATACCTGCGCCGCCAACACCGTCGACGCGCAGGCAGCCTATGAAAGCGTGTTCTCGCTGTGGGGCGCCATCCAGGGCGGCGGCAATCTGATGATGCACGGCGCCGGCTGGCTCGAAGGCGGCCTGCGCTGTTCCTACGAGAAGACCATGCTGGACATCGACCTGTTGCAGATGGTGGCCGAGTTCCTCACCCCGCTCGACCTGTCCGACGAAGCGCTCGGCTTCGACGCCATCCAGTCGGTCGGCCCCGGCGGCCATTTCTTCGGCACCCAGCACACGCAGGACCGCTACAAGACAGCCTTCTACTCGCCCATCCTCTCCGACTGGCGCAATTTCGAGACCTGGGCCGAAGCCGGATCGCCGACCGCGCTGGAAAAGGCCAACAAGGTCTGGAAGGAGCGGCTGGCATCCTACGAGGAACCCTATATGGACCCGGCGATCCGCGAAGAGCTCAACGACTTCGTCGAAAAGCGCACGGCCGAAGGCGGCGCGCCGACCGATTTTTGATCGGCAAGCAACTGGCGGCATCCTGCCAACCGACACACCTGATTCAATTTACGCAAAAACGGACCTATCTCTCATGAAATCTCATGTAAAAGCGGTTGTCATTGGCGGCGGCGTCGTTGGCTGCTCGGTGCTCTATCACCTGGCCAAGGCCGGCTGGACCGACATCATGCTGATCGAGCGGTCCGAGCTCACCTCCGGCTCGTCCTGGCACGCAGCCGGCGGCTTCCACACGCTGAACGGCGATCCCAACGTCGCCAAACTGCAGGCCTATACGGTGCAGCTCTACAAGGAGATCGAGGAAATCTCCGGCCAGTCCTGCTCGCTGCATCTGACCGGCGGCGTGATGATGGCCGATACGCCCGAGCGCATGGATTTTCTGCGCCTGGCCCACGCCAAGGGCCGCTATCTCGGCATGGACACCGAGCTGATCACGCCCTCCGAAGCCAAGGCGATGTTCCCGCTGATGGACGAGACCAATTTCGTCGGCGCCATGTGGGATCCGGTCGAAGGCCATCTCGATCCCTCCGGCACGACGATCGCCTACTCCAAGGCGGCCAAGAAGCTGGGCGCCGAGATCGTGCTGCGCAACCGCGTCGTCGACTTGACGCAGGAAGTTGACGGCACCTGGAACGTCGTCACCGAACAGGGCACCGTCCACGCCGAGCATGTCGTCAACTGCGGCGGCCTGTGGGCGCGCGAGATCGGCCGCATGGTCGGCGTCGAACTGCCGGTGCTGGCCATGGAGCACATGTACCTGCTCACCGAGCCGATGCCCGAGGTCGAGGAATTCAACAAATCGACCGGCCGCGAGATGATCGGCGTGCTCGACTTCAAGGGCGAGATCTACACCCGCCAAGAGCGCAACGGCATCCTGCTCGGCACCTATGAAAAAGCCTGCAAACCCTGGTCGCCGGTCAATACGCCGTGGGATTTCGGCCATGAACTGCTGCCGCCCGACCTCGACCGCATCGCGCCGTCGCTGGAGATCGGCTTCAAGCATTTCCCCGGCATCGAGAAAGCCGGCATCAAGCAGATCATCAACGGCCCCTTCACCTTCGCGCTCGACGGAAATCCGCTGGTCGGGCCGGTGCAGGGCCTGACCAATTTCTGGTGCGCCTGCGCCGTCATGGCCGGCTTCAGCCAGGGCGGCGGCGTCGGCCTCGCGCTGTCCAACTGGATGGTGCATGGCGATCCCGGCTTCGACGTCTGGGGCATGGATGTCGCCCGCTTCGGCGAGTGGGCCGGCCTGCGCTACACCAACGCAAAGGTGCGCGAAAACTATTCGCGCCGCTTCTCCATCCGCTTCCCCAATGAAGAGCTGCCGGCTGCGCGCCCTGCACAAACCACCCCGCTCTATGACACGATGCTCGCCAACAACGCCGTAATGGGCGATAGCTGGGGCCTGGAGAGCCCGCTGTGGTTCGCGCCGAAGGGCAAGGAGCCGAAGGACGTCGTCTCCTTCCACCGCTCAAACGATTTCGGTCCTATCGGCGAGGAAGTGCGCGCCACGCGCGAACGCGTCGGCGTCACCGAAATCGCCAACTTCGCCAAATACGAAGTGTCGGGACCTGCGGCTGAGGATTTCCTCAACCGGCTGATGACCAACCGCATGCCGAAGATCGGCCGCATCGTGCTGACGCCGATGATCAACGAGTTCGGCAAGCTGATCGGCGACTTCACCATCGCCAAGGCAGGCGAAGACAGATTTATGATCTGGGGTTCGTCCGCCGCGCAGAAGTACCACATGCGCTGGTTCGAAAAGCACCTGCCGAAGGATGGTTCGGTGCGCATCCACCGCTTCGATCAGACGCTCGTCGGCCTGTCGATCGCCGGGCCGAAATCGCGCGATCTCTTGCAGAAGCTGGTCGATGTCGACATCTCGACCAAGGCGTTTCGCTTCATGGATTTCCGCGAAATGGCGGTCGGCGGCGCGCCCTGCATGGTCAACCGCATCACCTATACCGGCGATCTCGGCTATGAAATCTGGATGGCGCCGGCCTATGAGCGTCTGGTCTACAAGGCGATCAAGGACGCCGGCGAGGAGTTCGGCCTCGTCGATTTCGGCATGCGCGCTTTGCTCTCCATGCGCCTGGAGAAGAACTTCCCGACCTGGTACCGCGAGCTGCGCCCGATCTACGGCCCGTTCGAAGGCGCGATGGACCGCTTCATCAAGCTGGAGAAGAACGACTTCATCGGCCGCGAAGCCGCCGCCAAGGAACAGGCGGAAGGGCCGAAACTGCGCCGTGTTTCCTTCATCGTCGATGCGGCCGACGCCGATGTCATGGGCGACGAGCCGATCTGGGCCAAGGTCGGCAAGGACTATGGCACGGTGGAAAAGCCGCATGGTTATGGCGCGCCGCGCTTCGACATGGCGGGCAAGGAAGTGCGTGGCTCGAAGGCTGCCGAAGGCGCTTCCGCCGTGCGCGGCATCGTCGACGGCGACTGGCGCGTGGTCGGCTGGGTCACCTCGGGCGGTTATGCGCACTATGTGCAGAAGTCGATGGCGCAGGGCTATGTGCCGGCGGCACTCGCCGAGGACGAAAGTGCCGGACTGTTCGAGATCGAGATCCTCGGCCACCGGCGTCCGGCGCGCATCAATGTCGAGGCGCCCTTCGACCCCAGCGGCGAGAAGATGCGGACCTGAAAAGGCGACAGGGAGCGTGAGATCGTGTAAGGGGCCTTCGGCAGTTGGCCGCAGGCATTTTCCCTCGATGAGAAGACGATCCCCTTGCAGTATCTAGAGAAATGGACGGACTGGCTCGGCGAAGGCAAGGTCGGTCCCTTCAACGCCGCACTGGTCTGCGTCGCGGTCTATTGCGTCGTCCAGATCGTGGTGATGGCGCTGCTGTCCCATGTCGTAGGAACCGGTGTCGGCGTCGACGATTCCGAACAGCTGATGTACATGCACTACCTCTGGGCTGGCTATGGCGGCTCGCAGCCGCCGCTCTACACCTGGCTTGCCCGCCTCGTCGCCGTCGTGGTCGGAACGAACATCCTGGCGCTCAAGATCGTGAAGTACCTGCTGATCGGAGCGGCGCTGGCGTCGGTTTTCATCGCTGTCCGCCGCCTGGGCTATTCCAGCCGCGCTGGCGCCGCCGCATTGTTCGGCCTGCTGTTGTTTCCGCAGATAGTGTGGGAGATGCAGCACGCCCTCACCCACTCGATCGCCGCTTTCTGTTTTTCAGTGGTGCTGTTTCTTGCGCTCGTTGAACTGGTGCAGCGGCGTTCGCTGGCCACCTATGTGCTGTTTGGCGTGGCGATGGCCGCCGCCATCCTGTCGAAATACAACAACGCGATCTTTCTCGGCGCGCTGATGCTGTCCACCCTGTCGCTGCGCGAAACGCGCGGCGTCATCCTCAACCGCCGGTTTTCGATCAGCCTTGTCGTGGCGGTGCTGCTTTGCCTGCCGACGCTCTACTGGAACCTGACCTACACCGACCAGTTGCTGTCGCACAGCGGCGGCTTCGGCATGGGCAGAGGAGAAAGCGCCATACAAACCGCATTCTACGGAATGCGCGGACTGGGCAAGGCTATCCTGTATTTCGCCGTGTTGCCGGCCGGCATATTCGTCGCGGCTTTGCTCATCGCATGGAAAAAGCCGGCGCCCGCGCTGCAACCGGCGCCATGGACCGAGAAACTGGTGTGGCGCACCATCGCTTTTGCCCTGGCGATGACCATCGTGCTCGTCCTGGCGAGCGGGACGACGCAATTTCGCGATCGCTGGATGCTTCCCATCCTTGTGTTGCTGCCGGTCGCGCTGGCCTTGCGGATGGATGCCAGAGGCGACAAGGGAAGGAAGGTGCAGGACGTCGTCGTCTTTGTCGGCGCAACGCTTGCCATCCTCGTGCTGCCGGTGACCTGGTACACGCACCTCAATGGCGGCGACAGCCGCGGCAGCATCGTGCGTGTCGACTACCAGTCGCTCTATGGCCAGCTGACGGCAAACGGTCCGGTTCGCACGGCGATATCGAGCTGGCACTGGGTGGGAAATCTGCGTCTTGTCGATCCCGATCTGGTCGTGCTCGACGACGAGATGCCGGACTTCGGCCATTTGCTGATCGAGCCGGCGGTGCTCGTGATGGCCAATGACAAGGAACCTCCCGAGGGCATCCTGCGGGCCTTGAGCGAGGCCGGCTATGTCGCTGACGGCTCGCCGCAGCAGTTGGTCGTTCCGATGCTGTTCGACAGCGAGCCGCCCACCCGCACGCTGACGGTCACGCGGCTGAAGAAAGCGGCCGCGGGCGCAGCGCCACAGTAAGTCGGCAGGGAGGCGTCGGGTGGAGAAACAAGGGTTCGGTCGTCATCGCAAGATCATGCCGTTCGAGCCCGGCTCCGTCGAAGCCTTGCGCGAAACATCGCGCCAGAAGGCGGCGTCGCTGAACCAGCATGTGCTGGGCTATGGCGCGCTGGCTGAAGCCGAATGGCAAGCGGCAGGCATCGCCGCGCCCGATCTTGCCGCGATGCGCAAATACCGGCTCGAGCGCCTCCGCGCCGAACTGAGGCGCCGAAACTACGCCGGCGCGCTGCTCTACGACCCCGTCAACATCCGCTACGCCACCGATTCGACCAACATGCAGCTGTGGGTCGCGCACAATCCGACCCGCCACTGCTTCGTCGCCACTGAGGGACCCGTGGTGCTGTTCGACTATTTCTCTTGCGAGCATCTGTCCGATCATTCCGGCGTCGTCGACGAGGTGCGGCCGGCAGTGTCGTGGATGTATCTCTATGGCGGCGAGCTGACCGAGCACAAAGTCCGCCGCTGGGCGGCCGGCATCGCCGATCTGGTCAAGGAGCATGGCGGCGGCAACAGCCGCATTGCGGTCGACCACATCAACCCGGAAGGCGTCGAGGAACTCGCCCGCCTCGGCATTTCGATCGGCAATGGCGAAGCGGTGATGGAAAATTCGCGGCTGATCAAATCGCCGGACGAGATCCTCGCCATGCGCCGCGCAATCGTCGCTTGCGAAGCGGCGATGGGTGAAATGGAGAAGGCGCTAACGCCGGGCATTTCCGAAAACGAATTGTGGGCCGAACTCCACCGCGGCAACATTGCGCGCGGCGGCGAATGGATCGAGACCCGGCTGCTGGCCTCGGGGCCGCGCACCAATCCGTGGTTCCAGGAATGCTCATCGCGCGTGATCGAAGCAGGCGACCTCGTCGCCTTCGACACCGACCTGATCGGTCCCTACGGCTTCTGCGCCGATCTCTCCCGCACCTGGCTTTGCGGTGACGCCAGGCCGTCGAACGAGCAGCGCGACCTGTTCCGCATTGCCGCCGACCAGATCGCCCACAACACGCAATTGATGCAGCCCGGCATGTCCTTTCGCGACCTGGTCGAACGCTCCGTGGTGCCGCCGGGAGATTGCTTCCCGGCGCGCTACGGCGTGCTCTATCACGGCGTCGGCCTCGCCGACGAGTATCCAACCCTGCCACATGCCAGCGACTGGACGCCGGACACGCCCGACGGCGTGCTGGAGCCGGGAATGGTCCTGTGCGTGGAAAGCTATATCGGCCGTCTCGGCGGCCATGAGGGCGTCAAGATCGAGGAACAGATCCTGATCACCGAGACCGGTAACGAGCAGCTTTCAACCTACCCGTTGGATGCGAGGCTGCTCGGCTGATCCGGCAAGCGCCTCGCGCAGAGCCTTGAGCGTCTTTTCCGGCGTCGTCCTGGCGGTGATGTAGGGCAGGCCTTTGCGCCTTGCCGTCCAGCCGACGACCTTCACGGCGTTTGCCGCAGGTTCGAAACGCTGCGCCAGCGCCCAGCTCTCACAGTCGATGGCAGCTATATCCGCCTTGCCCTCGGCGACCGCGACGATCGAGCCGCGATGGCCACCGCTTTCGCTGCGCGAGGGACACATATCCAGGCTTTCGCCGGCGGCCTGCAGGTCGCGCGCCAGTGCAATGATGCCCGACATCGAATCGAGGCTGTTGTAGGTAAAACGCTTGCCGCGCATCAGATCGAGCGGCAGCGAGGCTTTGCCATCCGCGGGCGAGCGAACCTCCGGTCCCTCGCCCGTCCGCATCACCAGCGCGCTCGAATAGAGTTCGCCTTCGCCGCCCTCGTAAGCGTCGTAGCTCGGCTGGCCGACCACCTGCACATGCTTGCTCAGGCCGAGTTCCATCGGCCCCCAGCAGGTCTGCGCGAACAGCAGCGCCGGATGCAGCCAAAGCTGGTGATGGTCGAGTTCGTCCGGCGGCAGTATCGCCGGATTGGGCGCGATCAGTCTGCCCTCGGCGTCGTGGATACCGCCCGGCACCGGCGGCAGGTCGCCATTGCGGCGCACGATTGTCTGCGGCCCATCGACGCCCTTGTGCCGAAAAGCATCGCGCAACGCTGCCCATTGCGCGTCGACCTCGCCGCGCACTTCGGGCCAGTCATACATCGGCAATGCCGCAACCAAATCACTCATGCCGACACTCAATCATCATGGCTCGGGAAAGGATCGCAAAAACGCGGCGTCCAATCAGAATTGGCCGACACGGGTTCGGGAAGTCCGGGGATTATTCCTTCGGCGGCTCGGCCGGAACCGGCGCGCTGCCAAGCCCGCTGATGCTGCGCGCCCTGATGCGCGGCTTGAACGCCCTGCCCGGCTCGGGCTGGCGGCGCAGCACCGGGTGCACGATCGGCTCCTTGGCCTTGAAGGCGTAGGCTTTGATCAGTGCGAAATAGTTCGGATAGGCGTAGCCATTGTTCATCCGCAGCCACTCGTCGCGGCGGTCGGCAAACAGTTTTGGCAGCCTGTACCAGGCAACGGTCGGGGTCTTGTGGTGAACGAAGTGCAGATTGTTGTTGAGGAACAGGAACGACAGCGGCGAGCGCTCGATGATCACCGTGCGTCCTTCAGGGTGCTCGGACCACTGATGTTCGGCGAAAGTCCGGACCGCGATCAGCGACTGGCCGAGCCAGACCGGCACCAGAATGTAGAGCCATACCGGAATGCCGAAGCCGAACTGCACGATCGGCACCACGATGGCGAGGCCGATCGCATGCAGCAGCCATGCCTTGCCGATCACCTTGTCGCCGGCAATCACATGCCTGGCGTCGTCGACGAAGAAACCGATGCAGGACAGCCAGGGGCCGAGAAAGAAACGGCCGGCCATGGTGTTGTTGATCTTGAGCAGGAATTTCATCGTCGGCGGCAGATCGTCATGCATCCACAACGCCTGGTAATAGCTCTCGGGATCGTCGAGCGGATCGGTCAGGCGCTCGTCGGCGTGGTGGCGCAAATGGAGCGTCTTGAAGCGACGGAACGGCCAGACCAGGCCGATCGGCAGGAAGACGAAGGCTTCGTTGATGAGCGCGCTGCGCGTCGGATGGCCATGCAGCACTTCGTGCATGATCGACGACTGCAAGGCCAGGATGAAGCCGAGGAGAAGAAGTGCCGGGGTCGGATAAGAGGGCCAGAGCAGGAGCCCGGCAGCGAGCCACATTCCGTAACAGAAGAAAGCGAGGACCACGGTCGGCCACTCGATGGCCGCTGCGTCGCGTCGCTTGATGCGCTTGCCTGTCATGCTGTCGACCACTGTCCCTCAGTCGCCGGAATTGTTCCTGACAGCATAGTGTCAGGAGAAGCGATTCCGCTCAACGAGACAAAGTGTACAAAATGTTGCGATTGCGCATTTTTGGCCGCAGATGTTATACATTGTAAACAACCCTACGGATTCATTTACGCTGGAAGTGCTGATTCGACGGCTCGGGCGCAAATTTTTCCTAAGAGAGTGCGGAGAACGAAGAGTGGACAAACGGGACCTTTCGGCAATCTTCCGGGAGCGCCTGAAGCTGCTCCTGACACGGTCCGATCTCAACCAGTCAGCTTTCGCGTCAGCAGTCGGCATCGACCGGTCGGCGCTGTCGCAACTGATGTCCGGCGCCTCGACGCGCCTGCCACGTGCCGAAACGCTGCTCAACATCGCCGCCGAATTCAAGATCTCGCTGGACTGGCTGCTCGGCCTCTCCCAGGATGAAGGCGTCACCGGCGAAATCCGCGAAAGCCTGGAGATCGAAGAGGCGCCCGACGGCTTCGACCGCACGCTGCTCGCCAAATGGTTCGCCGAGGCCGCAGGCACCAAGATCCGCTATGTGCCGGCCGGCATTCCCGATCTCCTGCGCACACGCCAGCTGGTCGACTACGAAGCCAACATCACCAACCGCAGCCGTCTGGCGCAGGCCAGCGAGACGCAGTACCGCATCGAGTACAACCGGCGCCCTGAGACCGACATGGAGGTCTGCATGCCGCGCCACACGCTGGAGATTTTCGCCCGCGGCCTGGGCGTCTGGGACCGCTTTCCCGAGGCTGACCGCCGGCAGCAGCTTGCCCATATGGCGACGCTGCTTGACGATCTCTACCCCACCTTCCGCCTGTTCCTCTATGACGGCCGCATGCGCTATTCCATCCCGCTGACCATCTTCGGCCCTTATCGCGCCGCCATCTATGTCGGCGACATGTATGTCGTGCTGAACGCCACCCAGCCGGTCCAAGCGCTGACCCAGCATTTCGACAATCTGATCCGGGCCGCCGACATCAACCCGCATGAGGCCGCCGCCTACGCGCGCAATCTGGCCGGCGCGTCATTTCCATCGGGTTCTGCCTGATCCCCAACGCCCCGGAAAGGTGCGCCGCGCGGCAATTGCAGGTCGCAAACACATTGACTGGACATAAAGACTTCTTTATATCCTTATTCCATTCAAATATCTGAAAGTCGATCCGATGCCCGCCAACAATCCCATCGATGCTCTGCTGGCCGAAAAGGGCGTGCTGCTCGCCGATGGCGCCACCGGCACCAATCTGTTCGCCATGGGTCTGGAGGCCGGCGAAGCGCCGGAGTTGCTGAACGAGGCAGCGCCCGACACCATCACCAGCCTGCACCAGAATTTCGTCGACGCCGGCGCCGATATCATCCTCACCAACTCGTTCGGCGGCACCCGCCACCGGCTGAAGCTGCATCATGCGCAGGACCGCGTGCATGCGCTGAACAAGCGCGCCGCCGAGATTGCCCGCGCGGTCGCCGACAAGGCCGACAGGAAAGTCATCGTCGCCGGCTCGGTCGGTCCGACCGGCGAGTTGCTGGTGCCGCTCGGCGCCATGACCTATGACGAGGCGGTCGAGGCCTTCGCCGAACAGATCGAAGGCTTGAAGGAAGGCGGCGCCGAAGTCGCCTGGATCGAGACCATGTCGGCGCCGGACGAGATCCGCGCCGCGGCGCAAGCCGCCATCCGCGTCGGCCTGCCCTACACCTATACCGGCTCCTTCGACACTGCCGGCCGCACCATGATGGGCCTGCTGCCCAGGGATATCCACGGCGTCGCCGACGGACTTTCAGAGACGCCGCTCGGTGTCGGCGCCAATTGCGGTGTCGGCGCCTCCGACATCCTGGCCTCGCTGCTCGACATGACCGAGGCGAAGCCGGAAGCGACGGTGATCGTCAAGGGCAATTGCGGCATTCCCGAATTTCGTGGCACCGAGATCCATTATTCCGGCACGCCGGAGCTGATGGCCGACTATGTCCGGCTGGCGGTGGATGGCGGCGCGAAGATCATCGGTGGCTGCTGCGGCACGTCGTTCCAGCACCTTGCCGCCATGCGCAAGGCGCTCGACGCGCACACCAAATCCGAACGCCCGACCGTCGCGGCGATCGTCGAGCGCATCGGTCCGATGCGCAACAAGGTGGCGACGGAAAACACCGCCGAGACCAGCGAAGCCCGCCGCGAACGCCGCCGCACCCGGGCCTGATATCGAACTTATTCGCTGTTTTCAGCGTAACGCGATAGCGCCGTCTTGAAATCCAGGGCGGTGCTGTCGGCGCTTTCATTCATCGTCACCAGGTCACCCGACGACTGCGGATTGCCGATCTGCTCCAGCATGACACGAAAGCGGTCATTGGTCAGCGCCGACTTTGCGGTATTCCGGGCTGCGTCGACGTCATCCATGATGCGCCTGGATTCTGGCGACAGCGTTCCCGACGCCTGCGTGTGTCTCACCGCCGGCGTCGTGTTTCCAATGTTCATGATCTGCAATTCCCGGCTCCCCAAGCCCAGTCCCGACCCCATGCAATAATAGCAGGGCATTGCGATGGCGTTCCGGAAAAGCCGCGCAATTTAACGATCAGGCGGATCATCTGTGCGCTTCGGATCAATCGATCCGAAAAAAGGCCGGCAGGGTTTCCCCCGCCGGCCTGCCTCACCCGCCCGTAGCCGGTTCCCCGTATCAGAACGACCCCCGTCTGAAAGGAACCGGCTGTATTGCCACTACCGGTTACCGCCGAGCGCCGAGGCAAGGCGCACAAGCGAAAGGAACTCGGACCTGTACCCAAACGGGTCGGCTCCTCGGGCGGCGGTGGCAATCTCCATGATCTTGTCGTAGCCGAACTTCGCGGTCGCATCCTCGTCGCGCAGCTTCTGGCCGAAGGCGGCGACAGCGATGGAGAAACGCTGGTCGGTGCTGGCCTGGTCGAAGGACGCGACCTCGTTGGCCGACGTCACCGGCGTGGTGATCAGCTTCGAGACGTCGTCGTTCGGCAGCTTGTAGCGGATTTTCACGAAGGCATATTCGTCGGCATTGGCGACACCGCCATTGTTGACCGTCGCCTGGCCGTAGCGCAGCGGATCCATCTGCTCGCCGCCACTGCCCTTCGGCGTGATCTCGTAGATGGCGGTCACCGAATGACCGGAGCCGATATCGCCGGCATCGACGCGATCATTGTTGAAGTCCTCGCGGTTCAAGGCGCGGGTTTCATAGCCGATCAGCCGGTACTCCGAGACCTTGTCCGGATTGAACTCGACCTGGACCTTGACGTCCTTGGCGATGGTGAACAGCGTCGAGGAAGCATCCTCGACCAGAACCTTCTCGGCCTCGGCCAGCGTGTCGATATAGGCGGCGGTGCCGTTGCCGTTCTGGGCGATGGTCTGCATCATCTGGTCGTTCAGATTGCCGCGTCCAAAGCCGAACACCGACAGGAAGACGCCGGTCTTGCGCTCCTGCTCGATCAGTCGCTTCAGATCGTCGTCATCGGTCTGGCCGACATTGAAGTCGCCGTCCGTGGCCAGCATCACACGGTTGATGCCGTCCTTGACGAAGGACTGCTGGGCAAGCTTGTAGGCTTCCTTGATACCCGCCTCGCCGGCCGTCGAGCCGCCCGGCTGCAGATTGTCGATAGCGTTGAGGATCTTGTCCTTCTCGGTGACCTTGGTCGGCATCAGCACGGTGCCGGCGTCACCGGCATAGGTGACGATCGAGATGGTGTCGTCCGCCTTGAGCTTGCTGACCAGCAGCCGGAAAGCCGACTTGAGCAGCGGCAGCTTGTCCGGCTCATCCATCGAACCCGAGACGTCGATCAGGAACACCAGATTGGCCTTCGGCTGCTCGACCGGCTTGATGTCGAAGCCCTTGATGGCGACGTGCATCAGCTTGGTGTGCCCGTTCCACGGCGTCGGCATGACGCTTACGGTCGAGTTGAACGGCGTCGAAGCCGAGTCCGGACCCTTCCAGTCATAGGGGAAGTAATTGACCATCTCCTCGACGCGCACCGTGTCGGCCTGCGGCAGGTAGCCCTGCTTCAGCGAGCCGCGGACGAAGGAATAGGAAGCGGTGTCGACGTCGATCGAGAAGGTCGAGACCGGATCCTGAAGGGCTGCATGCACCGGATTGGTCTTGAAATCCTCGACGCGGTCGCGGTTTGGCTCCTGCGGCGCTATCTGGTCGGCCGGCATCGTCGAAGGCTGCGCCAGGTACTTGGACTCGGTCGCGCCGGCCATGCGGTCGACCCGCGCGCCGCCGGCCGGAGCAGCGGTGCCGTCAAGCGAAAACTCGCGGCTCTCAACTGGCGCAGGCTCGGCCAACACGCCGCGCCCCAGCGCATCCTGCTGCGCAGGGGCGACAGCAACGGTCGATTCGGGCTTCGGCGGCGCGGGCGGCGTAAGCGTCGTAGTGGTGTCGCGGCTTCGCACATCGGCGTCGGCCTTCTTGTCGCCTTCAGGCGCCTGCTTTTCTTTTACCGGCGCGTTGATCGCCGGCCCATTGGTTGCCGGCTTGTCGGCCAGCGTCTCAGTGATCTTCTCGTCGCTACCGAACGGCAACGGCTGTTCCCTCAGGATGTGGAAGGTGGCGTATCCGGCGATCGGCAGGGCGACGAGCCCGGCAATGGCTGGCGTGGCGATGAGTTTCTTTTGCATGATCTCGCTCCAGAGCTTTTGTGCTCGCTCTGTGAGACGAAGCCCGCCGACCGATCCTTGGGTGACGGCAGAAATATTTTCCTGATCATAAGCGCGCATGGCGGCTTCGAAGGCGCGTGTCTTCGCGCTCTCGCCCGGCGCCGGTACTGCTGCGTCGCGCAGCCTGTTGAGTTCGTTGTCGTCGACCATGGTCACACTTCCCCGGCTGAACGCATCAACGTCTTCAGCCGTTTCTTCGCTTCATGGATGTGCCAGGAAACCGTCGTCTCCGAGATTGCCATCGCCTCGGCGGCGGCCGCATGGCTCAAACCTTCGCCATAGACCAGAAGTACTGCATCGCGCTGCTTGTCCGGCAATTGCCGCACCGCTGCCCAGAGCGCCTCAGTCGGATCTTCGGGCTCGGCGGATGCCTCTCCCGATATCATGCTGTAGGCGCCGAAAGCCTCGGTCTTGACGTTTTCGCGCGTCGTCTTGCGCATCATGTCGCGCGCCGCGTTCAGCGTCACGGAATAGAGCCATGTCGTAAACGCGCCGCCGCCGCGGTAGTCGCGGATCGCCTTGCCGAGACGGACACAGACCTCCTGGGCGATGTCTTCGGCATCGGCCTTCTTTCCGCACCAGCGATAGGCGGCGCGATAGACGAAGTCGTAGTGCCGCTCCAGCAATTTGCCGAAGGCACCCCTGTCTCCGCCCTTCGCCCGCCCGATCAATTCGGCGTCGGAGGCTTCGCTTTCATCCAGCATCATCGCCATCATTTGCCTGTTGGACGAAGGCTAATGGCCAATCCTTGGGGTTATGGAAAGATTTTTTTCCGAGGCGACGGATGCACGCGCAACAGGTGCGCTGAGATTCAGGTGAGGCCGAGCCGAAATCGATGGATTTCGAGAACCGGAGTGGAGCGTACTTTTGGTACGCGAGCACCGGAAGCACTGAAAGCCGTCGTTTGCAGGCCGGCCTCACCTGAATATCAGCACACCTGGCCCGAGGCCCAGCCGGACGACCAAGCCCACTGAAAATTATAGCCGCCCAGCCAGCCCGTGACATCGACGACTTCGCCGATGAAAAACAGCCCCGGCACGGATTTCGCCTGCATCGTCTTCTGATCGAGCCCGTTGGTATCGACACCGCCAAGCGTCACTTCCGCCGTGCGGTAACCCTCGGAGCCGGCCGGCTTGATGCGCCAGTCGTTGACGGCGGCTTCGACGGTTTTCATTTGCAGGTCTGTCAAATCAGCGAGATTGCCATCGATCCCACTGCGCTCGGCGACTGCTTGCGCAAGGCGCTTCGGCAAATGGTTTGCAAGCACCGTCTGCACCGCTTGCCTGCCGTTGACGCGCCGGGCGGCGCGAAGCAGTTCCGCCACATCCCTCCCCGGCAGCATGGCGATGCGGATCTCGTCGCCCTCGCGCCAATAGGACGATATTTGCAGGATGGAAGGCCCGCTCAAGCCGCGATGCGTAAACAGCATCGCTTCTGAAAACCGCGTCTTGCCGCAGGCGACTTCGGCATCGACGGCATTGCCGGCCAAAGGCGCCAGCCGCTCCAGCGTTCTTGCGTCGAAGGTAAGCGGCACCAGCGCCGGCCGTGTTTCCACCACCGCAAGGCCGAATTGCGCCGCAAGCTCGTAGCCGAAACCGGACGCGCCCATTTTGGGGATCGACTTGCCCCCGCAAGCCACGACTAACGAGCTGCAAGCGACGCTGCCAGCGGAGAGCGTCAGCACAAACCCGTCCGCGGTCTTGCTGACGTTCCTCACCTCGGTCGACAACGCCAGTTCCACACCCCAATCCTGCATGTCGGAAACCAGCATGTCGATGACCTGGCGCGCCGAGCCGTCGCAAAACAGCTGTCCCAGCGTCTTCTCGTGATAGGCAATGCCATGGCGTTCGACGAGCGCGATGAAGTCGCCTTGCGTGTAGCGGCTGAGCGCCGAAATGCAGAAATGCGGATTGCCGGAGATGAAATTCTTCGGGCTGGTGTGGATGTTGGTGAAATTGCAGCGGCCACCGCCGGAGATGCGGATCTTCTCGCCGGGCTTTGCCGCGTGATCGAGCACCAGGACCGAGCGGCCGCGCTTGCCCGCCTCGATGGCGCACATCATTCCGGCCGCACCGGCGCCGATCACCACGACATCATAGGATTGCATCAGGCTGTTCGTTCCCGCTCGACTGGCGCTGTTTTAACAGGCCGCGCCAATCGTGCAGTCTCTACCCGTTCGTTGCGACTTCAGGCAACGCCTCGTTAGATCAGCGTCTCGGCGAACAGCGTCGTCAGTCGCTTCCAATGACGTTCGGCGCCGGCCGCGTTGAAGACGCTGTGGTCCGACACGCACCAGCCATGCGCCATGCCGGCATAGTTTTCGATGGCGTGGTCGACCTCCGCCACGCGCAGCGCCTCGACCAGCCGCGCCGACTGCTCCGGCGGAAAGCTGCGGTCGACGCCCGATGTCCCGACATAGACGCGCGCCTTGATCATTGCGGCCTTGCGGTGCGGGCTGTCGGCGGCATCGCTGGCCAGATTGCCGCCATGGAAGCTCGCCGCCGCCACGATGCGATCGGGATAGGTTGCAGCCGCATTCAAAGCCCGCGCCCCGCCCATGCAGTAACCGACGACACCGACCGGTCCGGTGACACCTTCAGCGGTAAGCGTGTCGAGGAACGCCCTGCTGTCGCGGATGGTCATGTCCTGTGTCGTGCCGTGGACCAACGCCGTCAGCGCGACCTTGGTCTCCTCGACGACGAAAGCGGTCTTGGGCTCGAACGGCCCGTAGGGTGCTTTGCGATAGAAAAGATCCGGCACCAGCACGGCATAGCCCTCGCCTGCCAGCCGTTCCGCCATTGCGTCGAGCGCCGGTCGCGGACCGAAAGCGTCGATATAGAGAATGATGCCGGCCCTGGACGAGGAAGCGGTCGCCGAGCGGAACAGCCCGGCTTTCGCCACGCCGTCCCCGGTCTTGATCTCAATGTCCTGCTTCGCCATGGCCCGCTCCGTTAAATGTCGTGCGATACATATAAGCAGGCACCGTCAGGGCAAGCCGTTCCCTGACAATCCCGTTCAACACTTTGTGCGGGCTTTCGACCCGGCTACAGGCCGGCAAACGCCGTCATGTGAAAGGCCTGAACCTCAGGCGGATAGCGATGGGCCGTGCCATACGGACAGGCGTTGCGGTCGAGGCAGCCGCCGCCGCGGCATGGTTCGCCCTTCGATCCCCGCACATGCGCCAGGCAAGCCTGATGAGCGAAACCATCCGCGGAATAGGCGTCAACCGGACAGGATTTCAGGCAAGGTTTTGCAACACAGGCGTCGCAAAGGTGAATCGCTTCGCGACGTTCAGGAAGCGCGATCTCATCCTCGAACAGCAACGCGCCGCGATAGGCATGCCAGAGCCCGTACTGCGGATGCATCAGGATGCCCAGCGGCGACGGTCTCAGCCCCTCCGCTCGCATCGCCCATTGCTGGAACGGCAGATAAGGTCTGTCCGAAGGCGAAACGGCGCGCGCGCCGAATTTCTCCGCCACCGCACCGATCACTGCGCGCGACCATGTGTCGAGCGGATTAGCAATGGTTTGCGGTTGCCGGTCGCGCCAGCGCAGGAAATGCGGCCAGGGTGCCGCTCCCGCCTGCCCCACCAACAGCACGGATTTAGCGGGGGCAACTGAAGGGCCATGCGGCGGCGTTTCGCTTGTTGCGAAATTGAAGCCGCCGCGCAGGATGAGGCCGTCGGCGGAAAGCGCGGCCGCTATCTCGTCAGCCCGGCGCCGCGCAATCATCCCTTCTTGTCCGGGTCGGAGAAAGCGCTCCGCCAGACTTCCTTGTGGATGATGTTGGCGACTTTAGCCCCGCCTGACTCGGGCTCCTTTCAGGTGAAGGCGTCAGCCATCGACGCCTTCTTCGTCGCGATGTAGTCCTTCAGCCCGTCGTCGATGCCCGGATCGAGATACGGCGCCTCATAGGTCTCCAGCCAGCGGCGGGCGAGTTCGTTGGCGCGCTGCGGCGCTGTCTTCTCGCCCTCGGCCAGCCACTGCTCGTAGGAATTGTTGTCGGCGATGCTGGAGCGGTAGAAGGCGGTCTGGAAATTGGCCTGGGTGTGGTCGCAGCCGAGATAGTGGCTGCCCGGGCCGACCTGGCGGATGGCGTCCATCGCCTGGCCGTTTTCCGAGAGGTCGACGCCTTCGGAAAACTTTTGCGTCATGCCGAGCTGATCGATGTCCATCATGAATTTTTCGTAGCAGGACGCCAGTCCGCCTTCGAGCCAGCCGGCCGAATGCAGGACGAAATTGGTGCCGGCAAGAATGGTCGAGTTGAGCGTGTTGGCGCTCTCGTAGGCGGCCTGCGCATCCGGAACCTTGGAGGCGCAGAGCGAGCCGCCGGTGCGGAACGGCAGACCGAGCCGGCGGGCAAGCTGTGCGGCGCCGTAGGAAACCAGCGACGGCTCCGGTGTGCCGAAGGTCGGCGCACCAGACTGCATGGAGATCGACGAGGCGAAGGTGCCGAACAGCACCGGCGCGCCGGGACGGATCAACTGCGTGAAAGAGGCGCCGGCCAGCACCTCTGCCAGAACCTGCGTCAGCGTGCCGGCCACCGTGACCGGGCTCATCGCGCCGGCAAGGATGAACGGCGTGACGATGCAAGCCTGGTTGTGACGCGAATAAACCTTCAGCGCGCCCAGCATGGTTTCGTCGAACACCATCGGCGAATTGGCGTTGATCAGGCTGGTCAGCACGGTGTTGTTTTCGACGAAATCGTCGCCGAACACGATCTTGGCCATGGCGACGGTGTCTTCGGCCCGCTCTGGCGCCGTCACCGAACCCATGAACGGTTTGTCCGAATATTTGATGTGGCTGTAGATCATGTCGAGATGGCGTTTGTTGACCGGCACGTCGACCGGCTCGCAAACCGTGCCGCCCGAATGGTGAATCGACGGCGCCATATAGGCGAGCTTCACGAAATTCCGGAAATCCTCGATCGTCGCGTAGCGCCTGACACCGTCGAGATCGCGCACGAAGGGCGGACCATAGACCGGCGCGAAGACCGTGGCGTTGCCGCCGATCTGCACCGAACGTTCGGCGTTGCGCGCATGCTGGGTGTAGATGGGCGGCGCGGTCTTCAGCAGCGAGCGGCAGAGGCCCTTGGGAAAATGCACGCGCTCGCCCTTGACGTCGGCGCCCGCCTCTTTCCAAAGCTGCAGCGCCTCGGCGTCGTCGCGAAAGATGATGCCGATCTCTTCCAGCACCGTATCGGTGTTGTTTTCGATAATCGCCAGGCCTTCCTCGTTGAGGACCTCATAGATGTTGATCTTGCGCTTGATATAGGTGAGCTGGGTGCCCGGTCCGCCGCCCGAGCGCGCCGCCCGCCTTGCAGCCGCGCCGCCGCTGGCAGCACGTCCACGTCGCGCATTGGACGCTTCCTGGTCGACTGACGCGTTTTCACTCATGATCGTTTTTCCCTAAAAACCGTTTGCGGCCGCGTATGGCGGCTTCTCGCCCGGATCGTAGCCATGCACCCTATTCGAAACGGCCCGCCAGCGCCAACGCCTGTCGCAAAATCGACAAGAATTCCAATAGATTTGCGGTCGCTTTCCTTTTGCGGGAAGTCGCAAATCAGCTATGGATACCTGCCCCCGCCGGGTTAGGTATTGACGCGATTATTTTAAGCCGCCGTGATCGCATCCGCGCGGCAAGGAGCCCGAGAAAAATGGCCGACGACGAGATCATCCTTTCCGAGCTTTCCGACGATGAGTTGGTGCAGCAGATGCACGACGATCTCTATGACGGGTTGAAGGAAGAGATCGAGGAAGGCACCAACATCCTGCTCGAGCGCGGCTGGGCACCCTACAAGGTGCTGACCGAGGCGCTAG
Organism: Mesorhizobium sp. M1078; assembly: GCF_040318615.1. Taxonomy (NCBI): domain Bacteria; kingdom Pseudomonadati; phylum Pseudomonadota; class Alphaproteobacteria; order Hyphomicrobiales; family Phyllobacteriaceae; genus Mesorhizobium; species Mesorhizobium sp. M1078. Next base: position 137,579 of record NZ_JAMYMP010000004.1, on the reverse strand, counting down.
TCGAAGGCATGCGCATCGTCGGCGAGGATTTTCGCGACGGCATCCTGTTCGTTCCCGAGGTGCTTTTGTCGGCCAACGCCATGAAGGCCGGCATGTTCATCCTGCGGCCGCTGCTCGCCGCCACCGGCGCGCCCAAGCAGGGCAAGATGGTGATCGGCACCGTCAAGGGCGACATCCACGACATCGGCAAGAACCTTGTCGGCATGATGATGGAGGGCGCTGGCTTCGACGTCATCGACCTCGGCATCAACAATGCGGTCGAGAAATATATGGCAGCGATTGAAGAGCACCAGCCCGACATCATCGGCATGTCGGCGCTGCTGACCACGACCATGCCCTACATGAAGGTCGTCATCGACACGATGAAGGAAAAGGGCATCCGTGACGACTATGTCGTCCTGGTCGGCGGCGCGCCGCTGAACGAGGAATTCGGCAAGGCCGTCGGCGCCGATGCCTATTGCCGCGACGCGGCTGTGGCGGTCGAGACCGCCAAGGACTTCATGAAGCGCAAGCATAACGTGCGCGCTTCAGCCTGATCTGTTACGCAAGGCGTCTGGGCCACAATCGAAAGCCGCGCCTTGCAGCGCGGCTTTTTTGTTCCAGCTATTGGAACGGATGGCTGCGTCAGGGTTTGGTGACGGTGTCGTCGACGGCTTTCGCAGTCGATTTGATATCCCGGCCGACACCACGGACGGTGTTGGCACAGGCCGTAAGCGCCAGGATGCAGGCAAGGATTGCAATCGGCGCAACGCGTAACAGTTTCATGGACGGTTTATCCCTCTCTCGATAGATTCGCCCCACAGCAACGAAGGCCGCTTCGACCAGGTTCCATGGCCAGAATGCAAAAAACGAAACCGAATCAGGACGACAGGCTGCTGGTCATCGCCTGCGGAATGATTGCGCGCGAAGTTTTGGCCGTCAAGGAGCAGCTCAAGCTCGACCATCTCGACCTGACCTGCCTGCCGGCGGAGTTCCATTTCTACCCCGACCGCATCGCACCGGCGATGGACAAGGCGATCGAAAAGGCCAAGGCGGAAGGCTATAGCAACATCTTCGTTGGCTATGCCGATTGCGGTACCGGCGGCATGCTCGACCGGGTCCTGGAGAAGCACGGCGTCGAGCGCATGGCCGGGCCGCACTGCTTTGCCTTCTACCAGGGCATGGACGTCTATGCGAAGGTCGCCGACGACGACATGATGTCGTTCTACATGACCGATTTCCTGTGCCGCCAGTTCGACGCCTTCTTCATGAAGCCGCTCGGCCTCGACAAGCACCCGGAGCTGATCAAGGACTATTTCGGCAACTACCAGAAGCTGATCTACATCGCCCAGACCGACGATCCGGAACTCGATAAGGTCGCCGAGAAGGCCGCGAAGATGCTTGGCCTCGCCTATGAGCGCCGCTCGACGGGCTATGGCGACCTGACGACTGAATTGGCGCGGGTGGCGGCACATCCAGAAGAATTGCGTTAGGCGCCCGACTTCGGATTATTTGCTCTCCGGTTGCGGATCCGACACGAAATCGACAACGCGGCCGTTGTCTAACCGGATCGGCCCTCTTGCAGTTGGATCCTTGCGCAAAGCCTCTGCAAGCAGAGCGTCGACTGTGTCGAGATTGACCTGCAGAATTGTGCGGTCGCCCAGTTCCCAGTACTCGCCTTCATCGAAGACGTCGAACTTGTCGAAAAAAGGAGCAACTTTGCGAAGCAACTCGATGATCTCGATATGCGCCTCCGACCCCGCAAACTGGGTCTTGCAATATTGCTGCATGAAGAGGTCCCTGTCGAACTCGAACCTTAGGCGATCCGACTTGGGATGCGGCAGGCATTCTATCCCCAAGACCGGGCCGATATAGTCAACGCTGCGTTCGTCGATGACCCGGTTGAGAACCATTTCGGCCTCGTCTATCGGCCGAAATCGCCAGTCTCGAGCGATGGCAAGCGCTTCAACTTCCTGCAACAGCGCAACATATTGTTCCTCTCCGCGCAGTTGTCCCTCAAAATGGATTGTAACCCCCACGCGCACCTCCCGCGGAACATACCGCTGTTTAAGCACGGATGACAGGCCGCCGCGAATGGGTAAGTGTGCACTGGAAGATAGAATCGGCTGCTCCAGCCGCGCCAACATGGATACCACCGATGACCCCTCGCGTCCTGCTCGCCGCCCTTGGCCTCCTCTGCCTCGTCTTGCCCGCTCGCGCCGACGGCGAGGTGCAGAAGATCATCACGCCTGCCGACAAGGTTCGCCTCGACAAATATGGCGAGACCCGCAAGGCGGCGCTGGCCGAGGCAAAAGCGGGAGACCCGGCTGAGGTCAGCCAACTCGACGCGCTGCTGGCAAAGCCGATAGTGGCCTTTTCCGACAAGGACCTGAGCGGCAACTGGCAATGCCGAACCATCAAGGTGGGCCTGACCGGCCCGCTGGTCATCTATGGCTGGTTCAAGTGCAAGGTCACGGACGATGGCTCCGGCTGGCAGCTGGAAAAGGTCAGCGGCTCGCAACGCACCAAGGGCCGTTTCTTCGACGATAGCGAAAAACGCGCGATCTATCTCGGCTCCGGCTATGTCAATGACAACAAGCCAAAACCCTATGGCAGCGGCCCGGAAAGCGACCAGGTCGGCTATGCCTTCCGCACCAGCGCCAATGAATGGCGCATCGAATTCCCGGCGCCCTACTACGAATCGAAACTCGACATCATCGAGTTCAAGCGCTGATCCGTTGGTCTCTCGCTGGCCGGGCGGTCATCAAGATTTAACCTCGCCCGGCACAGAATTGAGCCGGGCAGCGCACGGCAAATGGTTGCGCGCCGGCAAGAAAGCGCGCCATGGCATCAGCGGTTGAAAAAAGTGCTGCGATCGTCATCGTCACCGAAGGCGGGCCGCACATCTGGGCCATCGTCAATGCCATCGCCGACCAGCACGACCCTGTCAGCGTCATCCTCGAAAGCCCTGAATCCAAGAAACAATTGCTGCTCGGCCGGGCGAGCCGCCAGGGCTGGTTTTCGGCCATCGGTCAACTCGGCACGATGGTGTTGACGAGGCTCGGCAAGCGCTTCTTCGCTGGCCACGCAGAGCGGCTCATCGCCGATCAGAAGCTTGAGACCGAGCCGAAGCCGGGACAAAAGATCATCCACGTCTCCTCCGCCAACGCAGCCGATTGCCTGCAGGCGATCGCCGACATCCGCCCGGGCGTGGTGCTGCTCGCCGGCTGCCGGCTCTTGTCCCGGCAGACGCTGGCGCAAATGCCCTGCCCGGTGCTCAACTACCACGCCGGCATCGCGCCCAAATACCGCGGCATGAATGGCGGCTACTGGGCGCTGGCCTCCGGCGATCTCCAGAATTTCGGCACCACCGTGCATCTGGTCGACGCCGGCGTCGACACCGGCGGCGTGTTGAAACAGGCGCGCGGCAAGCCGGAGCCCGGCGACACTATTTCGAGCTATGCGTTGCGCCAGGCGGCGTTCTCGCGTGACATCTGCGTCGAGGCGGTCCGCGGTGCCTTGGACGGCAAGCTTGTCACGATCGACCCCGGCCTGCCGTCGAAACAATGGTACCATCCGACGATCTGGTTCTATCTCTGGACCGGCCTGACCAAGCGGGTTTGGTAGCCAGCCTTCCCTCGGAATCTCGCCTTTCTTTTTGCGACTTCCAATAGCGTCGCTTTTGAATGCGCGCGCGTCGTCCCATAACAAGCAGCCCCACTGCGCATCCGGCAATGCTCGCACCTGCTGGACAAAGTGGCGGAGCGTCGTTTCCCTCATGGACGCACGGCGCGCTACAGGGAGTGAGAGAATTCATGGCCGATCTGATCGTCGTCTACTGGCGCGACATCCCCGCCCAGGTCATCGTCAAGAAGGGCCGGCAGAACGCCAAGCGCGAACTGCCGCTGCGCTTCACCGAGGCGATCGATATGTGCGCCATGCGCACCGGCGCCGGCGGCACCGACGATTACCTCGCCGAATGGCGCAAGGCCGATCCGATCCCGGTCGGCGACGACCTCGAAGCCGAGGTCGAGAAGGCATTCAGCGACATCGACGCGAAATACGACCGCGAGCGGCTGGTCGCTCTGGTCAAGGCAGGCGGGAAAGAAAATGTCTGAAACCACTCCTGCCAAAGAGGGGCCAAGGGTTATCCAGCCGGTTACCCAGGCCACTCAGGTCAAGAAAGCAGCGCCGAAATCGGACTACAAGCCGGCCGACGTGTCGCCGCAGCGGCGCGTGCAGCGCTCGTTTGCGATCAGGCTGTGGTCGATCCGCCATTCGCGATTGCTCGAATGGTTCTACTCCAGGTTCGCAGACATGTTCCTGCTGCTCCATCCGCTGTGGAAAGGCCTTGGCTACGGCCGCGTCGAAGCGCCGATCAAGTTCGTTGAAAAACGCGTAAAAGGCTTCATGTTCGACTGCCGCATGTGCGGTCAGTGCATATTGTCCTCGACCGGCATGTCGTGCCCGATGAACTGCCCCAAGCAGCTGCGCAATGGCCCGTGTGGCGGCGTGCGCGCCAACGGCAATTGCGAGGTCGAGCCCGACATGCCTTGCGTCTGGGTCAAGGCCTGGGAAGGTTCGCGGAACATGGAGCATGGCGACAGGATCCTGATCGTTCAGAAGCCCGTAGACCAGTCGCTGCGCGAAACCTCGGCCTGGCTGCGGGTGACGGCGCAGTCGGCAGCGGCCCGTGAAGCCGCTGCCAAAGCCAACACTGGAGCGGCCGCGTGATCGGCCGCCAGCGCGACGAAAACCCGGCCGGCATCCATCTGCCGCTCGATCCCCTGCCCGGCCACTCCTCGCGTGGCCGACTGGAGCGTGTGCTGCGGCGCGGCGAATTCGCGGTTACCACCGAGCTCAACCCGCCCGACAGCGCCGATCCCGAAGACGTCTATAACCGCGCGAAAATCTTCGACGGCTGGGTCGACGCCATCAATGCCGTCGATGCCTCCGGCGCCAACTGCCACATGTCCTCGGTCGGCATCTGCGCGCTTTTGACCCGCATGGGCTATGCCCCGATCATGCAGATTGCCTGCCGTGACAGGAACCGGATCGCCATCCAGGGCGACGTGCTGGGCGGTGCGGCGATGGGCGTCGCCAACATGCTGTGCCTCACCGGCGACGGCGTCCAGGCCGGCGACCAGCCCGGCGCCAAGCCTGTCTTCGACCTCGATTCCATGTCGTTGCTGGAAACCTGCCGCATCATGCGCGACAACGGCAAGTTCCTGTCCGGCCGCAAGTTGACGACGCCGCCGCAAATTTTCCTCGGCGCCGCCGTCAACCCCTTCGCGCCACCCTTCGATTTCCGCCCGATCCATCTCGGCAAGAAGATCGCCGCCGGCGCGCAGTTCGTGCAGACGCAGTATTGCTTCGACGTGCCGATGTTCAGAACCTTCATGCAGAGGGCGCGGGACTTGGGGCATACGGAAAAAGTTTTCATCCTGTGCGGCGTCGGCCCGCTGGCTTCGGCCAAGACGGCCAAATGGATCCGCTCCAACGTGCCGGGCATTCATATTCCCGACGCCATCATCAAGCGGCTGGAAGGTGCGCAGGACCAGAAGAAGGAAGGCAAGCAGCTCTGCACCGACATCATCAACGAGATGAAGGAAATTCCTGGCGTCTCCGGCATCCATGTGATGGCGTACCGCCAGGAGGAATATGTCGCCGAGATCGTCGATGAATCGGGCGTGCTGAAAGGCCGCCAGCCCTGGAAACGCGAGATCCGCCACGACGATCAGATGGTCGCCGACCGGCTCGAGAGCATACTGCACGACGACATTACCGAAACGCAGGTGGATATGGTGAAGACCGCGCACTGACAGCGCGGACGGCCAGCCATTCGCTTGAATGAAACCAGACAACGATATAAAGAAATCTTTATATCAGGCGGAGAGACTTCATGACCCGGACCATCGTCGCCTCGGCGACACGAGAGATCATCATCGGCTTCGACCAGCCTTTCTGCGTCATCGGCGAGCGCATCAACCCGACCGGCCGCAAGAAGCTGGCCGCCGAGATGATCGCCGGCAATTTCGAGACAGTCATCAAGGATGCGCTGGAACAGGCCGCCTGCGGCGCCACCATGCTCGACGTCAATGCCGGCGTCACCTCCGTTAATCCGAACGAAACCGAACCCGGCCTGCTGGTGCAGACGCTGGAGATCGTCCAGGGCCTGGTCGACCTGCCGCTGTCGATCGACTCGTCGGTCACCGCCGCCATCGAGGCAGCGCTCAAGGTCGCCAAGGGCCGCCCGCTGGTCAACTCCGTGACCGGCGAAGAGGAAAAGCTCGAAGCCATCCTGCCGCTGGTCAAGAAGTACAATGTTCCGGTCGTCGCGATCTCCAACGACGAGACCGGCATTTCGATGGATCCGGATGTGCGCTTCGCCGTCGCCAAGAAGATCGTGCAGCGCTGCGCCGATTTCGGCATTCCGGCGCATGACGTCGTCGTTGACCCGCTGGTGATGCCGATCGGCGCGCTCGGCGATGCCGGCCGCCAGGTCTTCGCGTTGCTGCGCCGTCTGCGCGAAGAGCTCAAGGTCAACACCACTTGCGGCCTGTCCAACATTTCGTTCGGCCTGCCGCACCGCCACGGCATCAACGCCGCCTTCATCCCGATGGTGATCGGCGCCGGCATGACCAGCGCTATCATGAACCCGGTTCGCCCGCAGGAAATGGAAGCCGTGCGCGGCGCCAATGTGCTCAACGGCACCGACGAGAACTGCACCAACTGGATCCGCACCTACAAGGATTACAAACCGGCCGAAGGCGGCCAGGCGGTCGCAGCGCCCACCGCCGTTAACGCTCCGGGCGAAGGCGGCGGCAATGGCGGGCGCCGTCGCGGCGGCCGAGAAGCCCGCATGGCCAGGGGATAAGCGCGCAATCGTGAACTCGCCTGCAAACATTACTGATCCGCTCGTGCTGTTCATGCCGTCAGGCAAGCGCGGGCGGTTTCCTGTCGGCACGCCGGTGCTCGACGCCGCGCGCCAGCTCGGTGTCTATGTCGAAAGCGTCTGCGGCGGCCGCGCCACCTGTGGGCGCTGCCAGATCGAGGTGCAGGAAGGCAATTTCGCCAAGCACAAGATCGTCTCGTCCAACGACCACATCTCGCCCAAGGGCGCCAAGGAAGAGCGCTACGAGCGCGTCCGCGGCCTGCCCGAGCGGCGCCGCCTCTCCTGCTCGGCGCAGATCCTCGGCGACCTCGTCATCGACGTGCCGCAGGACACGGTCATCAATGCACAGACCATCCGCAAGGATGCCGACACCCGCGTCATCGCCCGCGATTCAGCGATCCGCATGTGCTATGTCGAGATCGAAGAGCCCGACATGCACAAGCCGCTCGGCGATCTCGACCGCCTCAAGATCGCGCTGATGAAGGATTGGGGCTTCAAAAACCTCGAATTTGACTTCTACCTGATGCCGCAGGTGCAGGGCATCTTGCGCAAGGGTAATTGGACCGCCACCGCCGCCATCCACAAGGACGCCGAAAGCGACATCGCCCGCGTCATAGCACTCTGGCCCGGCCTCAAGAACGAAGCCTATGGGCTGGCCTGCGACATCGGCTCGACCACCATCGCCATGCATCTGGTGTCGTTGCTGTCGGGCCGCGTCGCCGCCTCGTCGGGCACGTCGAACCCGCAGATCCGCTTCGGCGAGGATCTGATGAGCCGCGTCTCCTATGTGATGATGAACCCGGACGGCCGCGAAGGCATGACGGTCGCCGTGCGCGAGGCGATCTCGGGCTTGGTCGACAAGGTTTGCGCCGTAGGCAATGTCCAGCGCAACGACATCCTGGACAGCGTCTTTGTCGGCAATCCGATCATGCACCATCTGTTTCTCGGCATCGATCCGACCGAGCTCGGCGGCGCGCCCTTTGCGCTCGCCGTCTCGGGCGCTGTGCGCATCAAGGCCTCCGACATCGGCCTGAAGCTCAACCAGGGCGCGCGCCTCTATATGCTGCCTTGCATCGCCGGCCATGTCGGCGCCGACGCCGCAGCCGTGACGCTGTCGGAAGGTCCGCACCGCCAGGACGAGATGATGCTGATCGTCGACGTCGGCACCAATGCCGAGATCGTGCTCGGCAACCGCGCGCGGGTCGTGGCTGCTTCTTCTCCGACCGGTCCGGCCTTCGAGGGCGCCGAAATCTCCGGCGGCCAGCGCGCCGCGCCCGGCGCCATCGAGCGCGTGCGAATCGATCCCGATACCCTGGAGCCGAAATACCGCGTCATCGGCTCGGAACTGTGGTCCGATGAACCGGGCTTCCTCGACAGCGTGCAGGCGACCGGCGTCACCGGCATTTGCGGCTCGGGCATCATCGAGATCGTGGCCGAGATGTATCTCGCCGGCATCATCTCCGAGGATGGCGTTGTCGATGGCTCCCTGGCCGCCCGCTCCCCACGCGTCACCGCCAATGGCCGCACCTTCTCCTATGTCTTGAAGGAAGGCGAACCCAAGATCACCATCACCCAGACCGACGTGCGCGCCATTCAGCTCGCCAAGGCAGCACTCTATGCCGGCACCAAGCTTTTGATGGAAAAGCAGAACACCGAACACGTCGACCGCATCCATTTCGCCGGCGCCTTCGGCTCGTTCATCGATCCGAAATACGCCATGGTGCTCGGCCTGATCCCGGATTGCGACCTCGACAAGGTCTCGGCCGTCGGCAACGCCGCCGGCGCCGGTGCGCGCATGGCCCTGCTCAATCGTGGCTATCGCCGCGAGATCGAGGACACAGTCAGCCACATCGAGAAGATCGAGACGGCACTGGAGCCGAAATTCCAGGAGCATTTCGTCTACGCGATGGCGCTTCCCAACAAGGTCGATCCGTTCCCGAAACTGTCGGCGGCGGTGAAATTGCCGCCACGCAAGACCGTCAGCGAGGATGGCGTCGCCGGCGACGCCGCCCCGCGACGGCGTTCGCGCGAAGGCCATGCCGCCAGGCGCAGCCGGGAATAAGCCGCCTTACGAAGGCCGCCAATTCGCCCAATTTCATTTGTATGCAAATGTTTCCAGATCGCACCGATCTGGAAACGGAAACGCTGTTTTGGCGCAATCCGTCCGATACAGACGTGAAGCATTTAACGGACATCGAATGGCGGACGGAGTATTCCGCCGCCACAACGCTCCAAAGGAGAATAGAGATGTTCGAGACCCTCGGCCGTTTTCGTGCGGCCATGAAGAATGCACAGGCCGTGCGCGCCATGAACAACCTGCCACCCGAAATCCAGAAGGACATCGGCTGGCCCGTGTCGCCGCGCATCGACGCCCAGACCAACCTGTCGCGTCTGATCCTGGGCTCGGGCCGCTGATGACCTTCGCCGACAAGTGCAAATTGCTAACCAAGCGCCGGGGCCGCCGTGTGGTCCCGGCTGCGACCGACATCAAGCTGCGCGCCGCGCTGCTGCCCCGGCGCTGAGCCGCGCTGCGCAAAGCCGCGGACGTGGCTGATCAAACAACCGTGTTGGCTTGGGCCAGAATCTTGACATTTCGGCTGGAGGTACGATCTTCGAGATAGTGGGGAATTCTCTTAGTCGGCTGCTGCCGAGCTTGTGTATTCGAATGCCCAGTTTCAAAAGCCACCTCGTTTCCTTCATCCTCCGGCACAGCCGCAAGAAGGCATTTGCCAGCCCGGAGAACCTGCAGCGCTGGATCGCCTATGCGCGCAAGACCGAGGATCATCATCCCCCGGCATTGCTGCGGGAGCGGCTCGATATCACCGAGCGCAGCGTCGATGGCTTTCCCGTCTACGAGATTGCGCCGAAGGCGGGCGAACGCAGGCGCATCCTCTACATGCATGGCGGCGCCTATGTCTTCCAGATCACATCCTATCATTGGGGGTTGATCGCCGAGATGGCCGAGCGCTTGGGTTTCGGTATCACCGTGCCGATCTATCCCATTGCGCCGGAGCATGATTTCCACGCCATGTTCGGCATGGTCGGCGACGTCTACCGGCAGATGCTGGATGAGACGGACGCCGAAGACATCGTCTTCATGGGCGATTCCGCGGGCGGCAACATGGCCGTCGTGCTGACCATGATGGCGGCTGAGGAAGGCCTGCCCTTGCCGTCGCGCCACGTGCTGATTTCACCCGGCCTCGACATGTCGCTGTCCAACCCCGAAGTGTTCGAGGCGGAACGCAACGATCCGTGGCTCGGCATTTCCGGCGGGCTGGAAGCGATCCGCATGTACAGTGCCGGCATTGATCGCAGCGACTGGCACATCAGCCCGCTCTATGGCGATCTCTCGGTGCTGCCGAAGACCCTGCTTCTGACCGGCTCGCACGACCTGCTCAGCCCCGACAATCTGATCTTCGCCAAAAAGGCACGCGCTGCCGGCGTCGATATCGACGTCGTCTATGAGGAAGGCATGTTCCACGTCTGGCCGCTGATCGAGATGCCGGAGGCGCGTCGCGCCAGGGACAGCATCGTCGCCTTCCTTGAAGGTGAGCCCACCAAGCGGCGCGCAACCGCGCGGCGCACGGCGCGACCCGCTCTCGCGGCGCGCCCTGCCGAAGCAGCGGAATAAATCAGAACTTCCCGGTTTCGCGGAACAGTTCGAAGGTCGCGCGGATGTGGTCGGCGACCGCCTTGACCGGGGCGCTGGCGTCCGGCGACACCACCATCGCCAGATTATAGGTGCCGATATCGGGCATGCCGTCCTTCGGGCAGAGCTCGACCATGTCGTTGCCGAGGAATGACTTCGGCAGTGGCGCCACGGCGAGATCGGACATGATGGCGGCGCGCTGGCCGGCGGTGTGGGCGCTCATATAGGCGATGCGATAGTTGCGACCCTCACGGCTCAGCGCATCGAGCGCGCCGGCCCGCCAGGCGCAGCCCTCTTCCCACAGCGACACCGGCAAAGGCTCGCGCAGATGCGCGCTGCCGCCCTTGGCGCCGGCCCAGACGATCGGCTCGGTGAGCAGCACCTCGGCGCCGAGTGCGCTGGTCTTGTAGGAATTGGTCAGCAGCGTGATGTCGAGCGCCCGGTCGTCCATGCGGCGGCGCAGATTGCTGCTCTGGTCGATGGTGACGTCGACGGCAATCGACGGATGCGACTGCGCGAAACGCTTCAGCACATGCGGCAACACGCGCTCGCCATAGTCGTCCGGCGAGCCGAGCCGCACCACGCCGACGATCTCGGGGATGATGAACTTCGACACCACCTCGCGGTTGATCGACAACAGCCGGCGGGCATAACCGAGCAGCATCTCGCCATCCGTGGTCAGCGTCACCGAGCGCGCATCCCGCGCGAAAACAGAGCGCCCGAGAATGTCCTCGAGCTTCTTGATCTGCATGGAGACCGCCGACGGCGTGCGGAACACCGCATTGGCCGCCGTGGTGAAACTGCCGGTCTCGGCAATGGCCACGAAGGTGCGCAAAACGTCGAGATCGAGCAGCGGCAGCGGATGATTGAGTGGGGCGTTCATCGGGATCGACCTTCAATTTTTCTGATGTGAAGCATCATTCCATTTCGTTTGATTGAACATCAGATTGGGAGGATAGTCAACTCCATCGAAGGCAGGACGTGCCATGGCTCCAACGCTCCTGACACGGAATTGCACTCGATGCGGAATATCCAGGCGACGGAACGCGTTCATGCGGGACGTGCCACAACCAAAGGAGAATGAAATGTCTATCCTGTCATCCATCGGTCGGCTTGCGACCGAGTTCAGCGCGGCCCGCGCCCGCTTCCAGACCGAACGTGCGATCCGCTCGCTGCCGATCGAACTGCAGAAGGATATCGGCTGGCCTGAAGCTGCCGACACCAAGACCGGTGCACGCCGCGGCGTCGGATCCTGGGCTGGAGCAAAGTAAACCATTGTGTACCATGCGCTGAAGGCCTGCCGCGCAGACCAGCCCGGCAGGCCTTCTCTATTTTGCCCCGCAGGCTTTTCTCCAACTTATTTGCATTCAAATGATTTTCAGAGCCATGTCGCCGCTGCATGGCGTATATGCGTCACTTGCATGGCGCCTCAATGTCGCCGGTAACACGCTGTAAGTAATCGTAAATTTTGGGCACCATGCCCAATAATGTCGCAAACGATGTCGCATTTCCATTCAAGCGCTTCGCATTTGCGATTTAGTTTCTGCTCACGCAGGCCTATATCGACGCCAGCAAACGAGCTGCCCCACTCCATCAAGCGAAGGCGACCCGTCTGAGCAACCGATAGGAGATGATGATGAAGCTTTTTGCCCGCCTCTTTGCCCGCCGCGAAATCAACTTGACGACCGCTCTCGAGCGCCAGCGCCTTGCCAACACCATGCCCGGCCAGACCGGCGCCATGAATGCGGTGCGACTCGGTTTCGTTGCCTGAGATAACGGCTAGCGCTCAGCGCTTCCCTGCCGCTGCCGATAGTCGATAACAGCGCCGCTTCGGCTTGACCGAAGCGGCGTTTCTCGTTTTTGGCACCTATGCCGCCGCAACCATGCCCAATCCGTCGGCAGCCCGTGCCTGTCATCCCGGACGATTGCTCATTTGCGACCCATGTCGCAAATATAGTTTCCGCTTAGCCCCCTAGCCAATTGACAGGAATGGTTTTTCCTGATGTCGCTGTGCTGTTCGCGACATCCTGTTCGCGCCATGGCTGCGTGAGGTTCCCTTGAACGCCGTAAAGCATCCGATCAAGCGATCGTTTGTATTCTTCCTTGTCCCGGACTTCACCATGATCGCCTTTGCGACGGCGCTCGACCCGCTGCGCTCGGCCAACCGCATGCTTGGCTATGAGGCCTATCGCTGGCGCTTGGCCAGCATCGACGGCAAGCCGGTGCGCGCCTCCAACGGCGTCGAATGCGCCGTCAACACCTCGCTCGAGGAAGAGCGCAAGAAGATGGCCGGACCGGATCGGCCGAACATGGCCATCGTCTGCAGCGGCATGAATGTCGAGCGCTACCAGAACAGGTCTGCCTTCGCCTGGCTGCGCGAGGAATATAACAGAGGCGTCGCCGTCGGTGGCCTGTGCACCGGCGCGCATATCCTTGCCGCCGCGGGCCTGCTCTCCAACAAGCGCTGCGCCATCCATTGGGAAAACCTGCCGGGCTTTTCCGAGGCTTTTCCGAAGGCCAATGTCTTTGCCGACCTCTTCGAGATCGACCAGAACATCTACACCTGCGCCGGCGGCACCGCCGCCCTCGACATGATGCTGAAGCTGATCGGCGACGATTTCGACGACAATCTGGTCAACCGCGTCTGCGAGCAGGTGTTGACCGACCGCGTGCGCAGCCCGACCGACCGCCAGCGCCTGCCGCTGCGCGCGCGCCTGGGCGTCCAGAATTCCAAGGTGCTGACCATCATCGAACTGATGGAAGGCAATCTCTCCGAACCGCTGTCGCTGATCGAGATCGCCGACCATGTCGACCTGTCGCGCCGCCAGATCGAGCGCCTGTTCCGCACCGAGATGGGCAGATCCCCTGCCCGCTACTACTTGGAAATCCGCCTCGACCGCGCCCGGCACCTGCTGATTCAGTCGTCGATGCCGGTGGTCGAGGTAGCGGTCGCCTGCGGCTTCGTCTCGGCCTCGCATTTCTCCAAATGCTACCGCGAACTCTACGCCCGCTCGCCGCAGCAGGAGCGCGTCGACCGCAAGCAGCTGCTGGCGGCCTGATCCGAAAACGCACTCAGGCTTCGGCGGGCTGCGCCTGCGCCGTCCGCATCGCCTCGACGCGGATATCCTCGGTCAGCTGCGCCTTGAGCGCCGAGAATTCCGGGCTGGTCTTCAGCGTGTAGTGGCGTGGATGGGGCAGGTCGATGGCGACATCCGACTTGATGCGGCCTGGCCGCGCGCTCATCACGATTACCCGCGAAGCCATGAAGATCGCCTCCTCGATGTCGTGGGTGACGAACAGCACTGTCTTCTTGCGCCGCTCCCAGATGCCGAGCAGCAGTTCCTGCATCAGTCCGCGCGTCTGGTTGTCGAGCGCACCGAACGGCTCGTCCAGCAACAGGATTTCGGGGTCGTTGGCCAGCGCCCGGGCGATCGCCGTGCGCTGCTGCATGCCGCCGGACAGCTGCTTTGGCCAATGGTTCTCGAAGCCCTTGAGCCCGACGAGGTCGACATAGGAAGCGACGATCCCGTCTCGCTCCTTTTCGGCCATGCTGCGTTCGCGCAGGCCGAAGGCGATATTCTGCGCCACCGTCAGCCACGGAAACAGCGTGTAGGACTGGAACACCATGCCGCGATCCGGTCCCGGCTGCGTCACCGCGTTGCCGTCAAGCAGCACACGGCCTTCGCTCGGCGCTTCCAGTCCGGCAACGATCCTGAGCAGCGTCGACTTCCCGCAGCCGGACGGCCCCAGAATGGTGATGAAGTCGTTGGCCGCGACCGCAAGGTCGACCGGCATCAGCGCCTTGACCGGCTGCCCGCCGCGCACGCCGGCGAAGGTTCGCGAGACGCCTTCGATAAGCAACTTGCTCATGCCAAGCTCCAGGGGAAGAGCCAGCGATTGAACGCCTTGAAGGCGAAGTCGGACAACAGTCCGATCAGCCCGATGACGATGATGCCGAAGATGATCTGCCCTGTCGCCAGCCGCGACTGGCTGTTGATGATCATGTAGCCGATGCCTGAGGACGAACCGATCAGCTCGGCGACGATGACATAGGTCCAGGCCCAGCCGAGCACCAGCCGCAGCGTTTCGGCAATCTCGGGCGCATTGGCCGGCATGATGACCCGTTTGACGATACCGTTGTTGGTCGAGCCCAGCGTATAGGCCGCCTCGACCAGATCGCGCCGCGTCGAGCCCACCTTGACCGCGACGATCAGGATGATCTGGAACACCGAGCCGACGAAGATGACCAGCAGCTTTTCCAGCTCGCCAATGCCGGCCCACAGGATGAGCAGCGGAATGAAGGCCGAAGCCGGGAGGTAGCGGGCGAAGGAGACGAACGGCTCCAGAAACGCCTCTATTGGTTTCCAGGCGCCCATGGCGATGCCGATCGGCACGGCGACGATCGACGCCAGCAGGAACCCGCCGAAGACCCGCCAGATGGTGATCAATATGTCGAGCCAGAAGCGGTCCTCGACCAGCAGCCGCCAACCATCCCGCAGCATTGACAGCGGGTCGGCGAGGAAGATGCGGTTGACGTGGCCGCCAAGCGTGATCCACGCCCAGAAGGCGACGAACAGCACGAAGAAGGAAATGCCAAGCACGGTTCGAATGCCCGGCGACACCGGATGCAAGGGGCGCATCTTCAGATCGTCCGCATCGTCAAATCATCACTTGTCCAGGAGAGAGCGACGGCCTAGGCGCCGCCGCACAATGGTCAAAGGCGAGGCCTGTCAGTTCGCCACCGCGCTGGTGTCGGCCAGCGTGGCAACATCTGGCGCTTCCTTGATCAACCCCATCTGCAGCAGAAGCTCGCCGGCGGTCTTGGAAAAGTCCTGGAATTCCTTGGTGAAGAACTGCTTGTTCTCCGCCTTGTCGGCCCATTTCAGATATTTCGCCGAATCCTCGAATTCTTTCGCAGACTGCTTCACGTCGGCGCCCATGATCTCGTAGGATCTCTGCGGATCGCTCTTGATCAGCTCGAGCGCTTCGAAATAGCTGTCGGCCAGCGCCTTGGCGGCGTCGGGATTGGCGGTGAGGAATTCAGGCGTGCAGCCGACCGTGTCGAGCACCATCGGGTAGTCGAGCGTGGTCGCCAATATGTGGCCCTGATCGGACTTGTCGCGCACCGCCGAGATGAACGGCTCATAGGTGACCGCCGCATCGTTCTGGCCGGCGAGGAAGGCTTGCGCCGCCGCATCCGGTTCCAGGTTGACGACGGTCACATCCTTGGTCGACAGGCCGTTCTTGTTCAGCACCCAGGCCAGCATGAAATAGGGCGACGTGCCCGGCGCCGAGGACGCGACATTCTTGCCCTTGAGGTCGGCGACGGTCTTGATGTCGTTGCGCACGACAATGCCGTCGGCGCCATAGGATTTGTCGAGCTAGAAGATCTGCTTGGTGGTGACGCCGCTGGCGTTCCACACCAGCCAGGTCTCGACCGTGGTGGCGGCGCATTGCAGATCGCCGCTGGCGATGGCGAGCGGCCGGCTGGCCTGCGGCACCTTCTTCAGGGTCACGTCGAGGCCATGCTTCTCGAAGATGCCGGCCTGCTTGGCGAGCGTCAGCGGCGCAAAGCCGGTCCATCCGCTGATGCCGATGGTGACCGATGTGGCAGCCTCGGCCGGCACGGATATTGCAGCCGCAAGCGCCAATGCCGCGGCAGCGACGATGGTCTTGTTCATGTCGGTTCCCCTTGTTTTTTCGGATGCCGAATTGTGTCACAGACGCCCATGGGCTTGTCAATGAAACCGGCCCTTCACGGCAGCGTGATGATGCGAACGCTAACGCGCATCGAACATCCAGCTGCGGTCGCGCCACATCTTTTCGCCGACCTGGCAGTCGGTCGGCCGGTCCTGCGCCAGCACCACCGGCGGATGCCCGGCCTCCTCGCGCGCCCGTTGCGGCGAAGCGGCGCCGGCCAGCTCCAGCACCAGCTTGCGGCGGATGGCTTCGGGAAACTGCGTCCAGTCATTGACCGGGATCATGAAGGATCCGGGACCGCCGATGACGCAGTCGCTGTAGTAGCGGTCGAGATTGTTGACGTCATAGGCGCCGCCGAACCCGCCGCGCGTCATCAGCGGCAGGCCGTTGATGATGATGCCTTGCTTGACCACCGCGTCGCGGGTGATGTCGACGGGCGCGCCCTGGTTGTTGGGCCCGTCGCCGGAAATATCGATGACGCGCTTTGTCCCCTGAAAACCGCTTTCGGCGAAGAGATCGCTGCCGAATTCCAGCGCGCCGGAAATCGAGGTGCGCCGGGCGCTGGCCGGCGGATGGGCGGAAAGCTGCGCGGCCACCCGCTCGGCATCGGCCCGGCTGGCGATCACCGTCCACGGCACGACGACCTGCTGCGTGGTCGCTCCCGCCCATTCGACATAGGTGACGGCGACCTTGCCGTAGGCGCCATCGGCGATGGCCTGCAGAACATTGTCGTGCGTCAGCGCAGCAGCATAGCCGTGACGCTGGATTTCAAGTTCGCCCGGCGACATCGACAGCGACACGTCGACGGCCAGCACCAGTTCGACGTCGACCGGCTCGGCGGCTTGAACCGGCGGCACCAGCCAGAGCCCCAGCGCCAGCGCGGCGCTGCCTGAAAGGAAATGTCGTGCGCAAGAAAAAGCAGACATACCCGAAGGTAAGCGAAAACCGGCTGCTGACAAAGCAAAAAGCCGGGACTGAGGGCTTCTACATCTAACCCCGAAACGGCGGCGCGGTTCGGCCTCATTTGTTGATGGGTCGCCCACCTTTGCCGCGCCATTCCACGTCGTCGGCTCCGGCCTTCGCCGCTTCCGGGTTTGGACGGGACTTCTTTCTGCCGGTGCCACGAAGCGCCCTCCAGTTCGGCTTGAATGATGGCGGCAGCCACAACAGGATGCCTGCTATCGCGGCGGGCAGGATCACGGCGAAACGCAATACCGACAGCACGACACCGCAGAACCCGACGATACGCGCCGCCCGCCCCTCGCCGAAGCGCCGCGCAAGCAGATGCCGCGCGATCACCCCACCATCCAGAGGGTATGCCGGTAGAATGTTGAGGACGGCGAGTACCCCATTCAACATGGCGCCGATCCATAGCGTCCACGCAAGATAAGTCATCGGCATTGGAGGCGGCGCACTGAACAAGCTGTCCGATTCGACAGGCGCCAAAGGTTTGGCGATCAGATAATAGGAAGCAGCGAAAAACGCCGCCAACAGGATGTTGGTCAGGGGTCCGGCAAACGCAATCCACGCCCAACCATAGGACGACGTGGCGCCGCGCTTGAAGTAGGCAACCCCGCCAAACAGATACAGCTCAATCCTGTTGGTGCCGATCCCTTGCCGGTGGGCAACCCATGTGTGCGCCAGTTCGTGCAGGATCACCGATACGAAAAACAGTGCGGCAAAGATCGATGTGTGGATCAGCGCGATTTTGGGACGCGTCGACCACTCGTGCAGAAAGGGCAGGACAACCGGGATGGCAAAGGTCCAGCTGACGAGAACGGGGATGTTCCCATTCACGCTGAACACCAGCGCATCGTTCTTCCTGTCCCAGCCAAATCGCCGCAAGTGCTTCACTCCGCCCGAAGCGACGGTAGGCGAGAATTGCCAGCTTAAAAAGAGAAAAGCCCGGCAAGGAGCCGGGCTTTCATCTGTTCGTTCTGCGTCACACCAAGATGAGCGGTGCTGCCGAGAAATTGACGACGCTCAACTCCTCGGCTTCAAATTCTCCGGATCGTAGAGCGGCTTGTAGCCGACGGCAGCCACTTCGACTGGATAGGTCTCGCCGAAATATTCGATGGCGAACTTGCGGCCTTCCTGGGCATGCGCCCAGGGCAGATAGGCGAGGCCGATGTTCTTGCCGATGGTCGGGCCATAGGCCATCGATGTCGTGAAGGAGCGGCGGCCGAGTTCGTCGACCAGCGTCTCGCCGGTCGTCGGATCCATCACCGGCATGGTGCCGACGGGATAGCGGGCAACACCCTTCGAATCGACGTTTTCCGTCATCACCAGCGTGCACAGGATCGCCGGCTGGTGTTCGCGGGCGCGGTATTCGACATGTTTTGCCTTGCCGCAGAAATCGTTCTCCTTGACCTTCGGTCGGGCAAGGTCGGCCTCGAGCAGATTGTACTCGGTCAACAGGTCGGCGTTCTGCAGGCGCAGGCTCTTTTCCATGCGCCGGGTGTTGGCATAGGTCTCGACGCCGAACGGCATGACCCCGGTCGAGCGCAGCGCGTCCCAAACGGCCAGGCCGTCCTCGTAGCGCATGTGCAGTTCCCAGCCCTGCTCTCCGACATAAGAGATGCGGAAGGCGGTGACGTCCTTGCCGCCGATCCTGACCGGCTTGATCGCCGCGAACGGGAAGTTCTCGAGCGAGAGACCATCCGGATTTTCGACCACTTTCTGCAGTGATGTGCGGGCGTTCGGTCCCCAGATGCCGATGGTGACATATTTTTCCGTCACGTCGGTGATGGTGACGTCAAAGCCTTTGTCCTGCGCGGTGCGCTGCATGTAGCGGAAGTCGCGCGGACCGGCGTCGGCGCCGTCGATCAGCCGGCAGCGGTCGGCCATGCGGATGACGGTGAAGTCGGCGCGCACCATGCCTTCCTCGTCGAGGAAGTGGGTGTAGATACCCTTGCCGATGTTGTTGTCGCCACCAATCTTGGCCGCGCACAGCCACTCCAGCAGCGCGACATGGTCCGGCCCTTCGATGTCGTACATCGAGAAATGCGAGAGGTTGACGATGCCGCAATCCTCGCTCATCGCCAGGTGCTCGGCATTGGACACCCGCCAGAAATGTCGGTTGTCCCACTCGTTCTCACGTATGGGAACCCGGTTGCCATACTTCTCCAGGAGATGCTCGTTGGCGGCATAGCCATGCGCGCGCTCCCAGCCGCCCAGCTCCATGAAGTAGCCGCCAAGCTCCTTCTCGCGCTCCCAGAACGGCGAGCGGCGGATGTTGCGGCCTTTGGAGAACGGCTCGCGCGGATGCACCGCCGGATTGTAGACCTTCATCGCCGTCTCGGTGCAGCGATCCCAGATGAACTGCTCTTTCGTCTGGTGCGGATAGAAGCGCGCATAGTCGATGGCGTGATGGTCGATTTCCGTGCGGCCGTCCGTCATCCAGTCGGCGATCAGCTTGCCCATGCCGGGGCCGTCCTTGACCCAGATGGCGACGGCGTACCAGAGGCCCCTCACCTTCTGGCTCTCGCCCATGGACGGGCCGCCATCGGCGGTCACCTGCAACAGGCCGTTGAAGGAATGGCTGTCGTTGTAGCCGAGTTCGCCCAGGATCGGCGTCAGTTCCATGGCGCGCTCCAGCGGCGCCAGGATCTGCTCCATGTCGAGATCGCGCTGCGACGGCGACAGCCGCGCCTGATCCTTTTCCAGCAAATCGCGCGGATGGCAAAGACGCGGATTGGTCTCTTCGTAGTAACCCCATTCGATCTGGCCGCCTTCAGCGGTCTTGGGATCGCCGGTGTCGCGCATATAGGCCGAATTGCCTTGGTCGCGCAGCAGCGGCCAGCCGATCTCCTTGCCGGTGCCGGCGAATTGATTGTAAGGCCCGAAGAAGGTCAGCGGATGGTCGATCGGCATGACCGGCAGGTCCTCGCCGACCATCTCGGCGATCAGCCGGCCCCAGATGCCGGCGCAGACGATGACATAATCGGCCATGATCGTGCCGCGGTCGGTGACGACGCCCTTGATGCGGCCTTCCTCGACGATGAGAGATTTGGCGGGCGTGTTGGCGAAGGATTTGAGTTTCCCCGTAGCTTCCGCCTGGTCGACCAGCTTGCCGGCGACGGTCTGCGAGCGCGGGATGACCAGGCCGGCGTCCGGATCCCACAGGCCGCCCTGCACCATGGACTCTTCGATCAGCGGGAATTTTTCCTTGATCTCGGCCGGTTCGATCAGCCGGGCGCGGGTGCCGAAGGATTTGGCCGAGGCGATCTTGCGCTTGATCTCGTCCATGCGGCTGTGGTCGCCGACGCGCGCCACTTCGAGGCCGCCGATGCGGGCATAATGGCCCATCTTTTCGTAGAAATCGATCGAGTAGAGCGTCGTCCAGCAGGACAAGAAGTCGTGGCTGGTGGTGTAGCAGAAGTCCGAGGCATGCGCCGTCGAGCCGATGTCGGTCGGGATGCCCGATTTGTCGATGCCGACAATGTCGGTCCAGCCGCGTTCGATCAGATGATGGGCGATCGACGCGCCGACAATGCCACCCAGGCCGACGATGACGACCTTCGCCTGTTTCGGAAACTCTGCCATTGCCGCGACTCCAAGGGGATAAAGCGGGCGTGTCCGCGCCCGTTCGAATGGCGCACAATATGCAGAGGACGTGGATGGAGCTACCGCCTGTTTGCGACACGTCGCGGATGCGACGCGACCCGGCGCGCCGGCGTGCCGCCAGTGGCGATCTATCTCAGGCGAAGGCCCAGATGTCCTCGGCCTGGAAGCCGACCTGATAGCCTGATGTCTTGAGCTTGACCACGACCTCGCCGATTTCAGCCGCCGGCAGCGCGCCGACCTCGACCTTGATCATGCCGGGGCGGTAGCGCTTGAGGTCGAGCTGTTCGAAGACGATCCAGTCGGCGCCCTCGCAATCGACCAGGAAGGCGTCGATATGCGTGATGCCGTTGCGGTCGAGCAGCGTCTGCAGCGTTTCCGACGTCACCTCGATATCCCTCACGTGCGGCGCGAACTTGTTGAAATTGGCGTCGTCCTCGCCCCAGGCATTCTTGCCCGACATCAGATTGGTGTCGGTGACCGACGAGCAGCCGATGAACTCGATCGGCAGCGTGCCGGCCTCGAGTGCCGCGGCATCGAAAGTGTGGACGGTGATCGTGCCCTTGGTCTTCGTCACCGCGACCGGTTCGATGACGAAGCGTTCCGTGTCGGGATAGTTGGCGCGCAACCGCTTCTGATTGTACGGGATCGGCTCGACCAGCACGGCCCGCGCCCGCGGAATGCGGTGCAGCCACGGCGTGACGTCGTCGAACAGCGCGCCGTCGCAAGCGCCGACATTGACCATCTGGAAGGCTTGCCCACCGCCAAACCGCGCCTTCAGCGCCGCCTTGGCCAGGAATTTCGTGCCACGCAACGCCGGCCCGCGATCGAGCAGGCCGGCGGGCAGGCCGAGCGAAAGGGCGATGCGCGCCAGCCCGGAAATGGAACTCATGGCTTACCTCCAGGTATGGCGATGGGCCGCCTTCCATTCAGGCTTGCCGACGCCCACAGCGCCATGATCGGGCCGACAAGCAAAAGGTAGGGCGGCAGAAGGTTCGGGAAGTAGATGCGGGTGTCGTGGATCGGAAAGACGGTGAATTTCGCCAGCACGCCGAGCACCAGTGCTGCAAGCAGGATGCCGGCGCGGCGATCGAGCCGGAAGCCGGCGCGGCCGAGCGCAAACCACGCGGCCAGCGCCAGAACCGAGACCCCGACCCAGCTGTTGATGCTGATAGCGCGAATGAAGGATGCGGCAAACGCCTTGAGATAGGCGCCAACCGAGAACGGCGGCTCGAAGCCATCCATATTGTAGTGCTGCTCGATGCTGGAGAACCACAGATGCGGCCACCAGCCGGGATGCTGGGCCCAGTGCGAAATCGCGAAATAGGCGACGAAGGACGCGGCAAAGCCGGCCAGCGCGCCCCACGCCCGCTGCCGGAAGACCAGCAGCAGCACGGCGAAGATGGCCAGGAACACGATGTTGTCCGGCCGCGCCATGAAGGCCAGGAAAAGCAGGACAGCGGTCGCTGCCTCGCGGCCGCGCACATAGGCAAACAGCCCGCCGAGGAACAGGGCCGAGCACATCAGATCCGGAGTCGAGGCGCGTGCGGCATCGCCGAAATCGGCCATGATCAGCACCGCGCCGACCACAGGCGCCAGCGCAAGCGCGCCTTCGGTTCGCAGCCACAGCAGCGTGATCATCCCGAACAGCAGCACCGAGACCACCTGCAGCACCCGCATCGCCTCGACCGGCGACATCACCGAACTCATCGTCGACAGCATCTCGGCATAGAGAAACTTGATCCGGTACATGCCAAGCAGCGAGTGAAAGTCGGCGGCATTTTGCGCCATATGGCTGCGGAAGCCGCCGCCATCGTCTGTCAGCGCCTTGTAGTCGGCGGCCGAAACGCCGGCCTGGACCGTCCTGTAGGCATAGTCATGCAGCGCCTGGGCATCTGGGTAAGCGCCCTCCTCGGCGATTGCGAGATAAGGCAGCATGTCCCAATTGGCATCGGGCATCGTCCAGGCGGTAAACGCCGTCAGCAGGATATAGAGCGAAAACGCGATCGCGCCGATTGGCGCGGCCCATCGCGCATAAGTCCCCTCGCCCCACGCCAGAGCGGCCGCGGTCAGCCGGTCGAGTGTGTTTTGCGGGGCGGGAGACTTGCTCAGCATTGTCGGACTCGGGACTTCGCTCAACGGACTTCTTTAACGGACCTGGCTTTTGACGAAATCCTTCACGATCCCCACGATGCCGCGCGACAGCAGGCTATCGAAGGCATCGACGAAATGGTCGACATGCTCGCGCTGGCAGATCAGCGGCGGCTCGAGACGGATGACGTTGCGGTTGTATTCGGTGAAGGCGACGAGCACGTCATAGTCGCGCAGCAACAGCGCGCCGACGAAGCCCGACAGCGAGCCCTTCAGCTTGTCGTCGAGGACGCTGACGATCGGACGCAGCACCATCGGCAAGGTCTGCGAGAAGTCGTGGAACTCGAGCCCGACCATAAAGCCTTTGCCGCGCACATCCTTGATGATCTTCGGGTACTTCTCCTTCAGCGCCTGCAGGCGCTGCAGCAGATAGTCGCCGGTAGTGGCGGCGTTGTCGATCAGCCCCTCATCATAGAGCACGTTGATGCCCTCGATCGCGGTGACGCAGGCCTCGCCCATGCCGCCAAAGGTGGCCATGGCATGGATCATCGCCGTCTTCGGCGTGCCATAGGCCTTCATATAGACCTCGCGCCGGGCGATCATCGCGCCGACCGCCGCCTTGCCGGCGCCGAGCGATTTCGCCAGCGCCGCCACATCGGGCACGACGCCATAATGCTCGAAGGCATAGAAGCGTCCCGAACGGCCATAGCCGCACTGCACTTCGTCCGCCACCCACAGCACGCCATACTGGTCGCAGAGCACGCGCAATTTCTGCCAGTATTTGGCCGGCGCCTGGATGATGCCGCCGCCGCCCTGGATTGTCTCAAGCACTATGACGCCGACCTCCGGGTCGGAGCGGAACAGCCGCTCGACCGCTTCGATATCGGCGAACGGAATGCGAACGGTGTTCTCAGCCATCTTGAAGTCCGCGCGGTAGAGCTGGCCATCGGTAATGCCGAGCACGCCCTTGGTCTTGCCGTGGAAGGAATTCTCGGCATAGACGATTTTTGGCCTCTTCGGCCCGGCGGCGCGCTCGGCGAGCTTCACCGCCGCTTCCATCGCTTCCGAACCCGACGAGCCCAGAAACACCATGTCGAGATCGCCGGGCGAGCATTTGGCGATGTTGTGCGCAAGGGCCGATGCATATTGCGACATGAAGGCGATGGCGATTTCCTGGCGCTTCTCCTCCTGGAATTTGCGCCGGGCCTCCAGGATGCGCGGATGGTTGTGGCCGAAGGCCAGCGAACCGAAGCCGCCGAAGAAGTCGAGAATCTTGCGGCCGTTCTGGTCGATGTAGAACATGCCTTCGGCACGCTCGATCTTGATCTTGTGGAAGCCGAGCAGCTTCATGAAATGCAGCTGGCCCGGATTGAGATGCGCCTTGAACAGGTCGGTCATGCGCGCGACATCCATCGCCTTCGCCTGCTCGACGCTGATCAGGTCGGGCTTGGCGATGGCGGTAGGCGACAACGCCGGCGCGCCGACCATGGTGCGCGCGTTCGTCTGCTCAGGCTTGGCCATGACGGTCATTTCGGAGTTCTCCTGGTCGTCCCACTTATTCGGCGGGGACATGATTGGCGGTGACGGCAAGCCCGTCTTTCTTGGCGCGGTATTCGCTGTAGGCGGCGATCAGCATGTCCTCGTCGCGATATTGCGGCACCCAGCCGAGCTGGCGCTCGGCCTTGGATACGTCGAGCACGCACTCCTCATCGGCGATCAGATATTGTTCGGGATCCATGATCGGCATGTTCATGAGATCGAGCAGGTCGAGAGTGCGCTTGACCGCCCAGCCCGGCGTCGGGATCAGCAGCGATTTCGAGCCGGCATGCTTGATCAGGTCGCCCAGCAATTTCTTCACCGGCGGCGGATTGAGGGAGCCCAGATTATAGGCCTGGTTGGGCACGCCTGCCTTCCAGGCCGCGCGGGCAGCTTCCGCGCAATCGAACACCGAGATGAACTGATAGGGGTTCTTGCCCGAGCCGATCATCGGCACAGGAAAATTCCAGTCGATCAGTTTGAACAGCTTTTCCAGGATCCCGAGCCGGCCGGGACCGATGATCAGACGCGGGCGAAAAAGCGAGATCGACATGCCGCGCTTGCGCCATTGAGCGGCGAGCTCCTCGGTCTTCTGCTTCGACCAGCCATATTCGCCGAGCGGTGCGACCGGGTGCTCCTCGGTCATCGGCTGGGTGACCGTGTGGCCGTAGATCATGTCGGTGGTGTAGTGGACGAGCTTGGACGCGCCGGCCTTGTCCATCGCCTGCATGATGTGTTCGGTGCCATGGAAATTCACCGGAAAGAAGAAGTCGTGACGCTTGGCCCGCACCTGGATCGGCGACAGCATTTTGGCCGACAGG
This sequence comes from Mesorhizobium sp. M1078, assembly GCF_040318615.1. Lineage (NCBI taxonomy): Bacteria > Pseudomonadati > Pseudomonadota > Alphaproteobacteria > Hyphomicrobiales > Phyllobacteriaceae > Mesorhizobium > Mesorhizobium sp. M1078. The sequence goes on along the minus strand of NZ_JAMYMP010000004.1, from coordinate 112,345 downwards.
TTGTAGATCATGTCGTCGGCCTTCAATCCGATGTTGGCCACCGAGGCCGTATCCGTGACATCGCAGGTGACGAAGCGAACGTTGCGATAGTGCGTCAGGTCGCTCTTGACGATGTCGGCAACGACAACCTCTTCACCATCGGCCACAAGCTTCGGGGCAAGATGACGGCCGACGAAGCCGTCGCCGCCGAAAATAACATGTCTCATCGAACGATCTCGTTTGTCTGGATCTTGTCGGGGATGATGGAAGCGGTTTGGTCGTCATGCCCGAGCCCGCCCAAGTCTCGACCGCTTTGCGCGATCAGCACGGTGCCGACGCAGATGAAGGCGATGCCGGCAATGCGCCAGGCATTGAGGTCCTCGCGGAAGATGAAATAGGCGAAGATCGCAACCGCGACATAGGCAAGGCTGAGGAACGGATACGCAAAGCTGAGCTCGACCTTGGACAGCACATAGAGATGCGAAGCCATCGAGATGACGAAGGTGCACAGGCCGAGAAACACCCATGGGCTGAAAACGACCTGCAACAGCCTCAACAGCGGATTGGTGCCTTCGAACGAAATCGGCCCGAGCGACATCATGCCTTGCTTCAGCATCAGCTGCGCGGCGGCATTGGTCATGACCGTGAACAGAATGGAGACGATGTATTTCATATTTTGCACCCGCCACTCGCAACGGTCCTATTACGAACCTGCAAACATTTCATGAAGTCACGGCAATGCTTTGAGTAAACCACGGAACTTACGATCTATTAACCATGACTTATTCGGGTTGTACCTATTCAGCTGCCTTGACGCGCCCTGGCCGGTCGTTGAGCTTTTTCGCCGTCCGCAGCCAGAAACTGGACACGAACGCCGGGTCGCGCAGCGCTTCAAGCCGCTGCCAATTCGGGAAGGAGGCCGCGAAAGTATCAGCGCCCATGCGCGCATCCTTGTACGGGTTGACCGCGCCGCCGGCCGCGACCGTGATGCGGTCAAGTTCGCTGAGCAGGGCCAGCGTCCTGTCGCCGCGATTGGGGAAATCCAGCGTCAACGTGAAGCCTGGCCGCGGAAAGGACAGCAGCCCCGGCGAGCGGATCGAGCCGAAGCGCTTCAACACGGTGAGGAAAGAGCCCTGCCCGGCCCGTCGCGCCGCCTCGAGCAGCGCCGGCACGGTCTGACGCGCGACATTTTCCGGCACCACGCTCTGGTGCTGGTAGAGGCCTTTCGGGCCATACAGCCGATTCCAGTCGCCGACACCATCAAGCGGAAAGAAAAAGCCCTGGTAGCCGGTTTGGCTCGGCCCCGGCGAGCGCCCCTTCTTCCACCGATAGGCGGCGTTGAAGGCGGTGAGGAACGGCCGGTTGAGCACATTGAACGGCGGCTGGAACGGCACTGAAAAACGGGAGCCGGCGCGAGACGCCGCATGCGAGCCATACTCGGCATGATTGCCTGTCAACAACAGGCCGCGCCCGCGGCCATGGCCGCCGGCAAGCTGGTCGATCCAGGCGACGGCATATTCATTCGCCTGGTCGGCGGCCTCGGCCAGTTCGAAGAATTCGCTAAGATCGGCAAACCGCGTTACCTTCTCGGCGATATCGAGCGAATGCACCCGCATCAGCCGGATCGAGGCCGACAGGATCAGGCCGGTCAGCCCCATGCCGCCGATCGTCGCCGCAAACAGCCTTGCATTGTCGGTTGCCGAGCAGGTGTATGTCCGCCCGTCCGAGCGCAGCAGCGTGAACGACTCGACATGGCAGCCAAAGGTGCCGCGCCGGTGATGGTTCTTGCCATGGACGTCATTGGCGATCGCGCCGCCAAGGGTGACGAACTGGGTGCCTGGGACCACAGTCGGAAAGAAACCGTAAGGTGCAGTGTGCGCAATGATATCGGAGAGGAACACGCCGGCCTCCGCCTCGAGCAGGCCGGTCTCGGCATTGAAGGCGCCGATGCGGTTCAGCGGCCGCATGTCCACGACCGCACCTGGCTCGTTCTGGCAGGAATCGCCGTAGGAGCGGCCATTGCCATAGGCGAGCAAGGCGTTCTTTGTCGCCTTGCCGCTCCGCATCAGCGCGATGGCATCGTCGGCCGCGATGGCTCGCTTTGCGGCCGGCGTGGCGAGGCCAAAACTCCGGTACCGTTCGCCGGCCATGCCCTACCAGCCTCCCGCGACCAGAAGGGCGGCGCCGATCACCACGACGATCTGGCTTCGCCAGTCGCGAATGATGAAGATGACCGGATCATCATTCATCTCGTTGCGGCGCGCCAGGATCCAGACCCGCATGGTCAAATACAGCACGATCGGCGCCAGCGGCCAGACCAGCCAGGGATGCGGATAGAGTTCGCGTACCGCGACGCTGTCCATGTAGAGCGCCAGCACCAGCGCCGAGGAGAAGGCCGACGCCATGCCCGCCTGGGCGACGATCTCCTGATCTTCGATGCGGTAGCCGCGACCGGCAATGCGCTCGCCCACCGGAATGGCTGTGGTGCGCAGTTCGACATAGCGCTTCACCAGCGCCAGCGACAGGAAGAAGAAAATCGAGAAGGCGAGCAGCCAGAACGAGACTTCGACCCCGGTCGCCGCAGCACCTGCCAGCACACGCACTGTGTAGAGCCCGGCCAGCGTCAGTACGTCGGCCAGGAGCATGCGCTTGAACGACAGCGAATAGGCTGTGGTCACCACCAGATAGCCGGCGAGCACGCCCAGGAACTCGATCGGCAACAGAAGCCCGGCGGCGATGCCGATCGTCAGCAGAGCGGCCATCGCGCCGAGACCGAACGGGATCGACAAAGCGCCGCTGGCGAAAGGCCGGTTGCGTTTGGTCGGATGCTTGCGGTCGAGCGCAAGGTCGAAGAAATCGTTGAGGATGTAGATGGCGGAAGCCACGGCGCTGAAGGCGACGAACGCCAGCAGGCATTGCCAGATCATGTTGATGTTGAAGTATTCATGCGACAGCACCATCGGCACCGCGATCAGCGAATTCTTCAGCCACTGATGCACCCGCAGCATCTTGACGAATGTCTTCAATGTCCTTTTCGGCGCCGGCATCCTTTCGGCGCTATGCGCGGCCTGCCAGCGCCTCGCATGGCGGTCGGGCGCCACGACGATGGCGTTGCGTGCGGCTCCGAAAACCTTGAGGTCGTGCCGGCTGTTGCCGGCATAGTCGAAACCGCCGTCGCCATAGGCGGCGATGAGCGCGTCGCGCTTGCGGTCCGAGGTCATGTTGTGGGGACCGTCGGTCGCCAGCACATAGTCGAAGACGCCCAGATGCGCGGCGATTGTCTCGGCGAACTTGCGTGGCGTACCGGTCGCCAGCACGATCTTGCGTCCGTCGCGATGGTCGGCGCGCAGCCGCTGCAGCAGCGCTTCGCGATAGGGCAGCGAGGCCGGATCGATGTCGATGCGGTCGGCAATCGCTTGTTTCAGCCGCGCCAGGCCGGCGGCCAGCCAGAACGGAACCAGGAAAACATAGAGCGGATTCTTCTTGAGCAGGATGAACAGGCCTTCCCAAAGAAGATCGGTCGCAATCAGCGTGCCGTCGAGGTCGACCGCAAGCGGGATTGCGTTCTTGTCCGACCGCGCATCCATATCTTTCCTGCCCAGCTCAAAAACCCGTCGCGCCACGTTTCGGCGTCTTGGTATCCGGCATAGCGAGCAACGGCGCAACGAACGTTAAAACGTCTGGTTGCAACGGATATGCGCCGGGGTATTTCCCTCGTCATCGTTAAGCAACCGTTGCCGTAGACGAGAAAAGGCCGGGCATTGCCCGGCCTCTACTACATTTGCCTGCCGACTTACTTGATGCGGGCAACGCCACCCGAGATTTCGACCGTTTCCGAGCCGGTCAGGGCCTCGAGGTCACCATTGGGCAAGGTGACAAAACAGCCGTTCGGGCAGAATTCCGCGGTTTCGCCGGCGGCCAGCGCCAGCTCCGTCTTGCCGCCGCCTTCCGTCACGATCAGCGTACGGGTCTCAGCATCCTTGTTGACCGCGCTGGCGGCAAAGGCCGAGCCACTCGCTGCGGTAAGAGCGATGGCGACGACGAGCGACTTCCACATTTTGCAATATCGGTGTTTCCACACCGCCTCTGTTGCATTTCGCAAGGCATTCTCGCCTCTGCATGTGAGCTTATATGAGATGCAAGCTGAACCGCAACTGAATGCCGCATTCATGCCGCAATTGGTTTGGGAGGAGCTTGGGGCCTTAGCTGGGATCGGGTTTGCGGGCCTTGCGACCAGTTTTGGCCAGCCGCTTCGCCTCGGCGGCGGCTCTGGCCTCCGCCTGCTCCTTCTCGGCGAACTCGACCTCGATCTTGTCGTCGTCGATCGGCCATGCGTCGGTCTTCTTGACCTTGACCTCGGCGCGCGGCGTCGAGGGGATTTCTATGTGCTCGGCGTCAAAAGCATCGAGAACGGCAAAGCGGATATCGTTCTGAACGATGGCGCCGTTCAGCACATCGGCCAGGAACACGCGGATCTCGAACTCGAGTGCTGCCGGCCCGAAATTGGTGAACAGCACGAAGGGTTCCGGGTTCTTCAGCACCAGCGCATGGCCGCGCGCAATCTCAAGCAGGACCGCGTGTACCCGCTTGACGTCGCTGCCATAGGCGACCCCGACCTTGATCTCCACACGTCCGAGCTTGTTGCGGTGCGTCCAGTTGCCGACGGCGTTGTTGATGAGGTTCGAATTGGGCAGGATCACCGATTGCCGCTGGAAGGTCTCGATTTCGGTGGCGCGCACGCTGATCTTCTTGACCGTGCCTGATGTGTCGCCGGCGACGATCCAGTCGCCGACCTTGAACGGCCGCTCGGCGAGAAGGATCAGGCCGGACACGAAGTTGGACACGACATTCTGCAGGCCAAAGCCGATACCCAGCGAGAGTGCGCCTGCAACGAGCGCCAGGTTGGAGAGATCGATGCCCGCCGCCGAGATGCCGACGAGCCCAGCGAGCGCGACGCCGGCATAGCCGACCGCCAGCCGGATCGAGTTGCGCACGCCGGTATCGACCTTGCCGCGCGCCATTACCGAGCCGTCGAGCCAGCCCTGGAACCAGCGGGTCAGGAAATAGCCGATGATGAAGACGACGATGCCGGTGAGGATGCCGGTGACCGAAATCGTCACCGAACCGACGGTGACGCCTGTCGCCAATTTATAGCCCCAGGCCTGGATATCGCCGGGCTGGAAGCCCCACATCAACAGGATCAGCGGCAGGAACACCAGCACGATCATCAGGTTGATGGCGACGCTGACGACGAGGCCGAGCTGGTCGAGCGCGGTGTCCTCATAGCTGGAATTGGTCTTCAGCCAGCGCCCGATGGACGTGCCGGCGAAACCACCCTCCTCGCCGATCTCGCGCGCCGACAGGAAGCCGATATAGGCGGTGAGCAGGATGGTGCCGGTGACCACGACCTGCAACGAGACGAAGATGGCAAGACCGATATAGCCGAACAGCGCCGCCGCAATCGTGAACAGGCCGAGCGCGACACAGGTGTAGCGCAGCCAGGCCGGCCAGGGGCGCCAGCGCCCGTCGGCGTCCTTGTAAGGCTTCAGCAGCGCCATAAGGATCAGGATGACGCCCACGATGACCGTGGCGACAAAACTCCTGGCCACCGTCAGCGACAGGGGCGAGCCCATCTTGTCGTTGACGATCGACAGGAAATTGTTGATGCCGATGACGACTGCCATGGCCGTCGTCAGCCGCACCAGCCAACGCGCCGGGCCGGTCTCGACCTGGATCAGGCGCCAGTTCGGCATGCTGGGCGACAGCGCCGCATTGGTCAGGCGGTTGACACAGAACACTATGGCGATGACGGCTGCCAGAGCGTTGAGGAACACGCCTATGTCGCCGCGCAGCACATTGTAGTAATTGTACAGGAACACTGTCGAGGCGAGGAAGGCGCTGACCGCCAGCGTCGGCAGCAAGGTCGACCAGAACGCCACCGACAGGCGACTGAGATACGTCGGATCTTCAACCGACGCGTCGGCCTCGAAGATGCGCCCAAACAGGCGGCGCCCACCGACCAGAAGCACCACGGCCAACGCAAGCGCCATGAGGGTCGCCGCGAGCATCGCCTGGAACTTGAACTTGAAGGCAAAGCTCAGCCAGGACGACACCGCCCTGTAAAAATTGGCGTATTCGTCCCTGGCGTCGGAAAACACTTGCGGGCTCAGTGCATCGGACAGCACATAGCGCTTGGTCAGCCCGCTGCGAAACAGCTCGCTGCGCATATTGCCGATCTTCTCGATCAGCGCATTGATGCGGATAGACAGGTTCTGCGCGCCGGCGATGACGGCGTTGATCTCCGCCTTTTCCGACGCCAGCGCCTGGCGCTCGCCGGTAACGATATCCGGTTCAGGCGGCTGTCCGGCAGCCGGGGGCGCACCAAGCTGCTCAAGCCTCGAATTGATCTCCCCCAGCCGGGACCGGAACGCCAGCGCGCTGTTCAGCGCAGCGCGCGACAGCTCTTCCAGCTGCAGGCGGATCTCGACGAGGGTGGTGTCGTCGACGCCGTCCTCCTGGACTTTCTTCTCCAGAGCGTCGGTTTTCGTCGTCAAACCCTGCAGGATTTTCTGCTGGTCGGCGACCAGCCCGGCAGGCGCCTGGCCCAGCCCCTGCGCCATCGCGCCGAACGAATGCGGCGCCAAGGCAACGAGCGCGAGGACCAGGATCAGGCGAAAGAAGCGAAAAAGCATAATGGTGGCGACTCAAAGGGCGGCAAGGCCGCTTCTAAAGCGGTCCTTGATAGAGACGCTCATCCCGTGGGGCAAGTCGTGGCGAAGTCATCGCAGTTGGGCGCCTTGCGGGAGTCGGCCAGTCGAAAAGCCATGGCGCAATCTTGGCTTTGCGCCCGCCGCCTGCTCTATAGTCTGCCGCATCGCGCCGAGCCGGAAGGTTTCAGGTCTGTCCGACCTGAAACCTTCCGGCTCTAGAAATCAAAGATATAGAGCATGATGTCGTCCGAAAACCGCTTCACACTTTTCGGCATCATGCTCTAGGGATGACATGAAGAATGGCGGAATATTCAGCCCTTTCGCTTCTCACGAACGCGCTCAAGGGAAACAAGGACTGGAAGCCGGCCTGGCGCAAGCCCGACCCCAAGGCTTCCTATGACGTCATCATCATCGGTGGCGGCGGCCACGGCCTGTCGACGGCGTACTATCTGGCCAAGGAGCACGGCATCACCAATGTCGCGGTGCTGGAAAAGGGCTGGCTGGGTTCCGGCAATGTCGGCCGTAACACCACGGCGGTGCGCTCCAACTACCTTTTGCCGTCCAACACCCGCTTCTACGAACATTCGATGAAGATGTGGGAGAACCTGTCGCACGACCTCAACTACAACGTCATGTTCTCGCAGCGCGGCTGCCTGAACCTGGCTCACACGCCGGGCCAGTTCGACGACTTGGCCAGGCGCGGCAACGCCATGCGCCATCTCGGCGTCGATGCCGAGCTGATGAGCACCGCCGAGATCGCGCGCCTGGTCCCGGCGCTGGACATGTCGGCCTCCGCGCGCTTTCCCATCGTCGGCGGCCTGATGCAGCCACGCGCCGGCACCGCCCGGCACGATGCGGTTGCCTGGGGCTATGCGCGCGGCGCCGACCGACGCGGCGTCGACATCGTCGAGAATTGCGAGGTCACCGGCTTCCTGCGCGACGGCGACCGCATCACCGGCGTGCAGACGACGCGCGGAGAGATCCGCGGCAAGAAAGTCGCCGTGGCCGTTGCCGGCAGCACCGGGCGGGTGATGCAGCTTGCCGGCATCGATAGCATGCCGATCGAGAGCCATGTGCTGCAGGCCTTCGTGACAGAGTCGCTGAAACCGTTCTGCAACACGGTCCTGACCTTCGGCATGGGTCATTTCTACATGTCGCAGTCCGACAAGGGCGGCCTCGTCTATGGCGGCGATATCGACGGCTACAACAGCTACGCCCAGCGCGGTAATCTGCCCATCGTCGACGAGGTGATGAGCGAGATGCTGGCGCTGTTTCCCGGCCTTGCGCGTGTACGCATGCTGCGCTCCTGGGGCGGCGTCTGCGACATGTCGATGGACGGTTCGCCGATCATCACCACCGGCCCGCTGCCGGGCATGTATCTCAATTGCGGCTGGTGCTATGGCGGCTTCAAGGCGACGCCGGCCTCGGGCTGGTGCTTTGCATACACCATCGCCAAGGACGAGCCGCACGCGCTCAACGCGCCGTTCACGCTCGACCGTTTTTATCGCGGCCTGGTGATCGACGACAAGGGCCAGGGCGCAACGCCCCGGCTGCATTAGGGTTCAAACAAATGCTTATCACTTGTCCCTATTGCGGCCCGCGCGACGTCATCGAGTTCACCTATCAGGGCGACGGCAACCGCGAGCGCCCGCAGCCCAACTCGCAGGACCTCGACGCCTGGAACGCCTATGTCTACGACCGCCTGAACCCGGCCGGCGACCACAATGAGATCTGGCAGCATTCCGGCGGTTGCCGCACCCATCTGAGGATGGTGCGCAACACGGTCACGCATGAGATTTCCAGCACCGGTTTCGCCCGCGTCGACCACAATGCCGGTGCCCGGCACAAAGCCGGAGGCAAGTCGTGAGCCCGCGCCGCACCGAGACCGGCGGCCGCATCGACCGCCTGCGCACCATCCGCTTCACCTTCGACGGCACGCCTTACACCGGCCATGGCGGCGACACGCTGGCCTCGGCGCTGCTTGCCAACGGCGTGACGCTGTTCGGCCGCTCGTTCAAATACCACCGCCCGCGCGGCCTGCTCTCGGCCGGCGTCGAGGAACCGAACGCGCTGGTGACGGTGCTGCGCGGCGAAGTGCGCGAGCCCAACATCGCCGCAACCATGGTCGAGATCTATGACGGGCTGGTGGCCGTCAGCCAGAACCGCTTTCCCTCGCTCGCCTGGGACATCAACGCCGTCAACCAGCTCGGCGGCAAGATCCTGGCCGCCGGCTTCTACTACAAGACCTTCATGGGTCCGGTCTTCGGCCCGCTGAAGGGCACCAGATTCTGGATGTTCTGCGAGCATTTCATCCGCCGCGCCGCCGGCCTGGGCCGCGCCGGTATTGCCGCCGACACCTCGCGCTACGAGCGCATGAACGCGTTTTGCGACGTGCTGGTGGTCGGCTCCGGCCCGGCCGGCCTGTCAGCCGCCAAGGCCGCTGCCGACCAGGGCGCGCGCGTCATCCTGGCCGAGCTCGAACCGCGTTTCGGCGGCTCGGCCAACTGGTCCGGCGAGGCCATCGACGGCGCGCCGGCCGCCGACTGGGCGGCGCGCGCCGTCAGCCAGCTCGAAGGCCATGACACGGTCCGCCTGCTGCCGCGCACCACGGTGTGGGGCTATTATGACGGCAACACGCTAGCCGCGCTCGAGCGCGTCACCGACCACAAGGAAACGCCCGGCAAGGGCGAGCCGCGCCATCGCTACTGGGCGATCCGCGCCAAGACGGTGGTGCTGGCCACCGGCTCTTTCGAGCGGCCGCTTGTGTTCCCCGGCAATGACCGGCCGGGCGTCATGCTGGCGCATGCCGCCGAGCGCTATGCTAACGATTATGGCGTGCTGCCCGGCGACAGGATCGCGCTGTTCACCAACAATGACAGCGCCTATCGCTCGGCTCTGGCGCTGAGGAAGGCCGGGGCAGCTATTGTCGCCATCGTCGATGTGCGCCCCGAGCTTTCGGCCGAAATGCGCAGCCTCGCCACCGAGGCCGAAGCCGAAATCCTCTCCGGCCATGCCGTGGTCGCCACCGAAGGCGGCAAGGCGCTCTCCGGCCTCAAGGTGCAGCGCTTCGACATGAACTCGGGCGCGCTCAGCGGTGACGCCCGCAGCATCCACGCCGATAGCCTGCTGATGTCGGGCGGCTGGTCGCCGACCATCCATCTCGCCAGCCAGGCTGGCGCGAGAGCCGAGTGGAACCCTGCCCGCCAGGCCTTCCTGCCGCCGAAACCGACTCGGCAATGGATTGGCGCCGGCGCTTTCAACGGCAGCTTTTCGACCGTCGAAGCCATCACTGAGGGCCGTGCAGCCGGCCTGTCCGCCGCGGGCGGAGCGGCTGCGCCGGCAGCTTTGCCGGATGTCGAAGCAGCCCCGGGAAACCCCGATCCGGCGCCGGTGTTCGAGATCAAAGCCAAGGGAAAAAGCTTCGTCGACTTCCAGCATGACGTGACTGCCGAAGACGTGCGGCTGGCGCATCGCGAAGGTTTTGTCTCCGTCGAGCATCTGAAGCGCTACACCACGCTCGGCATGGCGACCGACCAGGGCAAGAACTCCAACGTTCCGGGCCTCGCCATCATGGCCGAGGCGTTGGGCAAACCGATCCCCGAAGTCGGAACGACGCGCTTCCGCCCTCCCTACTCCGCGGTGTCGATTGGCTCGCTCGCGGCCGAGCGTTTCGGCGATCTGAAGCCGGAGCGGCTGACGCCGATGCATGACTGGCACCTCGCCAATGGCGCGACGATGTATTCCGCCGGGCTCTGGTATCGGCCAATGATCTACGGCCTTGCCGGCGAGACGGTCGAACAGGCCTATGTCCGTGAAGCCAGGGCGACGCGCGAAAGTGCCGGCATTGTCGACGTCTCGACGCTGGGCAAGATCGCCGTGCAGGGACCGGATGCCGGTGAATTCCTCGACCGCGTCTACACCAACATGTTTTCTACCCTCCCCGTCGGCAAGGCCCGCTACGGCCTGATGCTGCGCGAGGATGGGCTGGCCTTCGACGACGGCACCACATGGCGGCTTGGCGAACGGGATTTCCTGATGACGACCACCACGGCCAACGCCGGCAAGGTGATGCAGCATCTGGAATATTTCCTCGACGTCATCTGGCCGGAACTCAAAGTGCATGTCACCTCGGCAACCGACGAATGGGCGGGCGCGGCCATCGGCGGGCCGAAGGCGCGGGCCATCCTCGCCGCCTGTGTCACCGGCACTGCGGTCGACAACACAGCCCTGCCCTTCATGGGCATCGTGCGCGGCGAGATATCAGGCGTGCCGGTGATGATTTGCCGGCTGTCCTTCTCCGGAGAAATGGCCTTCGAGGTCTATTGCGGCGCCGGCTACGGCACCCATGTCTGGGAAGCCCTTATCGAAGCCGGCAAGCCGTTCGGCCTGGTCACCTACGGGCTGGAGGCGTTGGGCACGATGCGCATCGAAAAGGGCCATGTCACCGGCGCGGAGATCGACGGCCGCACCACGGCGCGCGACCTGCATCTCGACTGGATGCTGTCGAAGAAGAAGCCGTTCATCGGCTCGGCGATGATGGACCGCGAAGGCCTGATCGCGCCCGAGCGGCTGCAGCTGGTCGGTCTGGTCTCGCTCGACCATCGGCCGTTCAATGGCGGAGCCCACCTCGTCGAGGAACTGGACGAAGCCAATCCGCACGACTCCATCGGCCATATCACCGCCTGCTGCTACTCGCCGGCGCTGGGCAAGCACATCGCGCTGGCTTTGGTCGAGGGCGGCAAGGCGCGCCATGGCACCCGGGCATTCGTCTCCGATCCGCTGCGCAAGCGGTTCGGGCCGGTCGAAATCGTCTCCAACCATTTCTACGACCCGGACGGGAGCCGCATGCATGGCTGAGCGCCAATCACGTGAACGCCAGCCACCCGAGCGGCTCTCGCCGCTCGAGCCGGTGTTCCATCCGGGTTCGCACGGCAACTTCGAGCATGGCGTCGATGTCATTCTGACCGAAATCAGGCCAGGCTCGATTCTGCAGCTGGCCGCATGGCCGGGCGCGGAAAAGCAGCTGATCGAAGCGATCCGCAAGGTCACCGGCCTAGATTTGCCCGATGGCGCCGGCGGCGGCGTTGCCAAGGACGGCAAGGCCGCGTTCGGTTTCGCGCCTGGAAAATTCACCGCCGTCGACGATGCCGAGGGCCTGGCGACGCGTTTTGCCGGGGACGTAACCCCGGCAATCGGCACGATCACCGACCTGTCGCATGGCCGCACCGCTATCCGCATCGCCGGCCCTAAGGCCGAATGGGTGCTGGCGAAATTCTTCGCCATCGATGTTGCGCTGCCCGCCTTCCCGATCGGCTCCGGCCGTTCGACCACCCATCACGACGTCTTTGCGCAGATCCAGCGCACCGGCACCGACCAGTTCGACATCTATGTCTTCCGCTCCTTCGCCCGCTCGTTCTGGAAGGCGCTCTGCCATGCCAGCGAGGAGGTCGGCTACGAGGTTCAGTAGGGCCAAAAGCCGTTCTGGCCTCAAGGCCAGCCGGTTCTGCCGCTAGAGAATGCTCCAATGGAAGCCCATGGTGGGAAACGTGGCCCAACCGGCCCAGGGGATTAAAAAAATCCCGTCTCAGAGTCGGCATCGTCGTTTGGTTCGAACATCCCCATGACCGCAGAACTATCCGCCGGCGCCACGGATCGCGCCGATGTGTCGGCCAGAGCCTTGCTCCTGCTGCCGCTGACGGTCGCCTGCGGCGTGTTCATGACCAGCCTCGACCAGAATGTCGTGGTCACCGCCCTGCCCGGTATCAGCGACAGCCTCGGCCGGCCGCCGAGCCAGCTCGGCCTGTTGATCACTGTCTATGTCGCCAGCCTGATCATCTCGATGCCGCTCGGCGGCTGGGCGGCCGACCGCTTCGGCTTGCGCAACGTTTATTGCTTCGCCTTGCTGGTGTTCGCCGCGTCATCGGCGCTGTGCGGATTGTCCAACGACATCTGGACGCTGGTCGGCGCCCGCGCGCTGCAAGGCTTCGGCGGCGCCTTGATGGGGACGCTCGGCCAGGTCGTCATCCTGTCGACCTTCCCGCGCAGCCGCACGCTGACGATCAACATGTATATTTCGCTGGCCGGCCAGTCCGGACCGCTGGTCGGCCCGCTGGTCGGCGGCGCGCTGACGACCTACATTTCCTGGCGCTGGATCTTCTTCATCAACGTGCCGTTCGCGCTGGCCGCGGCCGTTCTTGCCGCGTCGCTGTTTCCGGCCGTTACCAAACCGGTGCGCACGCCATTCGATTTCCCGGGCTTCCTGCTGGTCGGCAGCGGCATGGTCCTGCTGGTCTTCGGCATGGATTCGCTTGCGGCCAAAGACGCCGCCGGCAGCATGATCGCGGCCGAGCTGGCGCTGGCGATCGTCATCCTGACGCTTGCCTCCTTCTACTGCCTGCGCGCCCGCAACCCCTTGCTTGACCTGAAACTCCTGCGCATCCGCACCTTTCGCATCTCATTCCTCACCGGTGGTGGGCTGGACACGATCGGCCTGAGCTCGGTCGTTTTCCTTTTGCCGCTGATGTTCCAGCTCGGCTTGGGCATGAGCGCGGTGCAGGCGGGATCGCTGACTTTCGTCGCCGCAATCGGCTCGCTGATCATGCGTGTCTTCATGCCGCGCCTGCTCAACCGTTTCGGCTTTCGCCGCGTGCTGGTCGTCAACACGCCGATCGTTGCTGCCATGGTAGCGGGCTTCGCCTTGATTGAGGCGACAACGCCGGTCTGGATCGTGCTCGTCTATATCTTTGCCTTCGGCGTTCTGCGCTCGGCGCAGTGGGCTTCGACCGGCAATCTCGCCTATTCCGACATCGCGCCCGACCAGCTCGCCCGCTTCAGCGCGCTCTACTACATACTGTGGCAGTTGGGGGTGGCGATCAGCGTCGGCCTGGCGGCGGCGCTGTTGTCGAGGGCGTCATCACTTTGTGCGCGCTGATCGCCTATCTCAGACTGACACCGCAGGACGGCGCCCATGTCAGCGGCCATGGCGCGCAGATGAACGTGGAATAAGGCCCCGGTAGCCGAGGCCTATCCGCTGAACGTCACCCACTCTTCCAGCGGCACGCGGTCGGTGCGGAAGTCGTTTTCGGGTTTCGACGTATCCTCAAGGCCGAGCGCCATGCCGCAGACGACGATCTCCTCGTCGGGGATGTTGAGCACCGGCCGGATCTGCCGGTGATAGGGCGCGAAGGCGGCCTGCGGGCAGGTGTGCAGGCCCCTGCCTCGCGCCGCCACCATGATGTTCTGCAGGAACATTCCGTAGTCGATCCACGAGCCCTGGTTCAGCCGCCGGTCGATGGTGAAGATCATGCCGACCGGCGCGTCGAAGAAGACGAAGTTGCGGTCGTGCTGGGCGCGCATCTTGTCGACCTCGCGGCGGCCGATGCCGAGTGCCCCATAGAGCCCGAAACCGTTGGCGCGGCGGCGGGTGAGATACGGCTCGAAGAACTGGGTGGGATAATAGCGATACTCGTCCCAATCGGCCTTTTCGGCGCGGATACCGGAATTCAGGATGGCATCGGTGATCTGCTGCTTGACCTCGCCCTTGACGACATAGACCCGCCAAGGCTGCATATTGGTGCCCGAAGGCGCGCGCGCGGCGACGCCAAGAATGGCTCGGATCGTCTCGTCATCGACCATGTCGGGCAGGAAGGCACGCACTGAACGGCGCGAGATGATCGCCTCGTCGACAACAGCCGCGTTATGCGCTGCCAGGCCGTTTTTTTCCAGCATGGGCCGTCCCTTTGCGCACACTTCGAAAGCCGAACCGGCTATCGGAGAAGACCTTGCGCAGATTTCAATCCTTGGTCGCCGACCCGCATTCCCACACCCGCCGCTCGTGCCAGAGCCTTTGCATGAACCGCCAAAATGGCGCAAGCAAATCTTGTGTGCCCATGAAAATTCGCTTGATTTTTTCACGGACATGAGCTCTCATGAAATTCATTTCCAGATTTTCATCAAGTGAGCGTTTTGCCCCCAGCTATTCCCAAAACATTGCAGGGACCTGAGGAGCGCCTGTTGGCAAGCGACATCCGTGCGCTGCGCAAGGCGCGTGGGCTGACGCTGGCTGAGATCGCGCTGAAGCTTGGCCGCTCTGTCGGCTGGGTCAGTCAGGTCGAGCGCGGCCTGTCTATCCCTTCACTTGGCGACCTCAGGGCCTTCGCAGACCTGTTCGGCGTGCCGCTCAGCCTGTTCTTCAGCCACGACGTGCCGATCGAGAAGGAGCGCGGCGTTGTCGTGCGCGCCGGCAGCCGGCGCACGCTTGGCACAAGCGAATCCGGCCTGGTGGAGGAGCTTCTGTCGCCCGATCTCGGCGGTAGTTTCGAGATGGTGCGTTCGATCTTCGCGCCGGGCGCCGAGATGAAGAGCGAGCAGCTGCGGCCGACCGAGGAAGCCGGCTACATCGCCTCTGGCATTTTCGAGATCGAGATAGCCGGCGTCTGGCACCGGCTCGGCGAAGGCGATTCCTTCCGCTTCGAGCGCAAGCCGTACCGCTGGCGCAATCCCGGCACCGAGCCGGCCGTGATCATCTGGGTGGTTTCGCCGCCTGTTTATTGAATGCATGTGGCCCAAAGTGTGCAGCGGTTTTGGGAAACGACATGCGTCAAGCAAAAAGATAGAAGCGCAGCGCGCTTCAGGTTTGGGAGAAGAATATGGCCGGTTTGCCGACCACGGCACGCGTGGTGATCATCGGAGGCGGTGTCGTCGGCACCTCCTCGCTCTACCACCTTTGCAAGGCGGGCTGGACCGATTGCGTGCTGCTTGAAAAGAACGAGCTGACATCGGGCTCGACCTGGCATGCCGCCGGCAACGTGCCGACCTTCTCGTCGTCCTGGTCGCTGATGAACATGCAGCGCTATTCGACCGAGGTCTATCGCGGCTTGGCTGATGCCGTCGACTATCCCATGAACTACCACGTTACCGGCTCGCTGCGGCTCGCCCACACCAAGGAGCGCATGCAGGAGTTCCAGCGCGCCAAGGGCATGGGCCGCTACCAGGGCATGGACATCGACATTGTCGGCCCTGATGAGATCAAGCGCCGCTATCCCTTCATCGAGACGCATGAATTGAAAGGCGCGCTCTATGATCCAAACGACGGCGACATCGACCCCGCGCAGCTGACGCAGGCACTTGCCAAGGGTGCGCGCGACATGGGGGCAAAGATCATCCGCTTCTGCCCGACCACGGGCGTGCGCCGTGAGAACGACGAATGGGTGGTTGTCACCCCGCAAGGCGAAATCCGCTGCGAGATCGTCGTCAATGCCGCCGGCTACCGTGCCGCCGAAGTCGGCAAAATGTTCGGCCGCGACGTCCCGATGATGGTGATGAGCCATCAGTACATCTTGTTCGAGGAGATACCCGAACTGGTGGCGTGGTCGAAGGAGCAGGGCAAGAAGCTGCCGCTGCTGCGCGACGTCGACACCTCCTACTATCTGCGCCAGGAAAAGAACGGCATGAATCTCGGCCCCTATGAGCGCAATTGCCGCGCGCATTGGGCGACCCACAACGACCCGATGCCGGAGGATTTTTCCTTCCAGCTCTTCCCCGACGATCTCGACCGTCTCGAGCACTACCTTGCCGATGCCGTAGCCCGCGTGCCGATTCTCGGCACTGCCGGCCTGTCCAAGGTGATCAACGGGCCGATCCCTTACGCGCCGGACGGCAATCCGCTGATCGGTCCGATGCCCGGCGTTCCCAACGCGTTCGAGGCCTGTGTCTTCACCTTCGGCATCGCCCAGGGCGGCGGCGCCGGCAAGGTGCTGGCCGAATGGGTTACGCAGGGCCAGACCGAATGGGACATGTGGTCTTGCGATCCGCGCCGTTTCACCAGCTTTGCGGCCGCCCCCGACTATAGCGTCGCCAAGGGCATGGAGATCTACGGCAACGAATACGCCATCCAGTTCCCGCGCCATGCCTGGCCGGCCGGGCGCGACCGCAAGCTGTCGCCGATCCACGATCGCATCAAGGCGCTCGGCGCCCAGTTCGACGCCTATAATGGCTGGGAGCGTGCCACCTGGTATGCGCAACCCGGTGACGACACGTCGGAAGAAGCAACACTCACCTTCCGCCGCGACGGGCCGTGGCAGCACCGCGTGCGCGAAGAATGCTTGGCGGTGCGCGACGCCGCCTGCATTCTCGACCTGCCCGGCTTCTCGCGCTTCAACCTCGAAGGTCCTGGCGCAGCCGAATGGCTGGCACTGCAGGTCACCGGTCTGGTGCCCAAGCCCGGCCGAATCGGCCTCGCCTATTTCGCCGACGACAAGGGCCGCATCGTCACCGAGATGTCGGTGGTGCGCCATGGCGAAGAGCAGATGACGCTGATCACCGCGGCGGTAGCGCAGTGGCACGATTTCGAATGGCTGAAGTCGCGCCTGCCGAAGGACGCGGCTTTCACCCTCACCGACAGGACCGAAGACTATTCGACGCAAATCCTCGCCGGCCCCAATTCGCGCAAGATCCTGGCCGATGTCTGTGGCGCGGATCTCTCGCTGCCCTGGCTGACGCATCAGGAAACCACCATCGCCGGCCGCTGGGCGAAGCTGGTGCGGGTATCCTTCGCCGGCGAACTCGGCTGGGAAATCCACACCAAGGTGGGAGACACCGCCGCCATCTTCGACGCCATCTGGGCGGCGGGACAAAAACACGGTCTGAAACCGTTCGGCATGTATGCGCTGGATTCGCTGCGCCTCGAAAAGGGCTACCGGACCTGGAAGGGCGACCTGTCGACCGACTATACGGTCCTGCAGGGCGGGCTCGAGCGCTTCGTCAAATGGGACAAGCCCGACTTCCGCGGCAAGGCAGCCCTGCAGAACGAAAAGCAGCAAGGCGTGAAGAAGCGCTTCGTCACGCTGGTGGTCGAAAACCCAGGCGATTGCGACGCGCCGTCCGTGTCGACGCTCTGGCATGACGGCAAGATCGTCGGCGAGACGACGTCCGGCGGCTGGGGGCATCGCATCGACAAATCGATCGCGCTCGGCATGCTGCGCGCCGACCTGGCTGAACCCGATACCGCGATCGAGATTGAAATTTTTGGCGATCGTTTCAAGGCAGTCGTGCAGAAAGACGAGCCGCTGTGGGATCCGAAAAACGAAAGACTGAGAGCATGAAGAAAGTCATTCTCACCGATGGCGGCATGGGCCAGGAACTGGTCCGCCGCAGCAGCTCCGAGCCGACGCCGCTCTGGTCGGCCAGGGTGCTGATCGACGAGCCGGATCTGGTGCGTGACCTGCATGCCGAATTCATCCGGGCCGGCGCTCGCGTCATCACCATCAACACCTATTCGGCAACGCCGGAGCGGCTCGCGCGGGAAGGAGCAGAAGACCTCTTCAAGCCCTTGCAGAAGCGCGGCATCGAATTGGCAAGACAGGCACGCGACGAGGCAGGCGATGCAGCGATCGCCGGCTGCCTATCACCGCTGTTCGGCAGCTATGCGCCGGCGCTGACCATATCGTTCCAGGAGACGCTGGACATCTATCGCCGCATCGTCGCAGAGCAGGCCGATGGCGTCGACCTGTTCCTGTGCGAGACCATGGCCTCAGCCGAGGAAGGCCGTGCGGCCGTTACCGCTGCGTCGGAAAGCGGCAAACCTGTCTGGGTATCTTGGACGCTCGCCGATCACGGCGCGGCGCGGCTGCGCAGCGGCGAAACAATAGCGGCAGCGGCGGACGCCCTCGACGGCCTGACGGTTGCAGCGCGCCTGGTGAATTGCTGCCGGCCAGAAACTATCGCCGCGGCACTGCCCGAATTGATTGCCCTCGGCGGCCCGGTCGGCGCCTATGCCAATGGCTTCACCTCTGTCGAAGCGCTCAAGCATGGCGGGACGGTCGAAGTGCTGCACGCACGCCACGACCTTGATCCGGATGCCTATGCCGACCAGGCGCTCGGCTGGGTCGCCGCTGGCGCCACCATCGTCGGCGGCTGCTGCGAAGTCGGCCCTGCCCACATCGCCGCGTTGCGCGATCAGCTCGAACAGGCCGGCCACGAAATCTCGGGAGTATCCTGATGCCCAGACCCTCATCGCGCATTTCCGGCATCGTGCCTTCGGGCAAAGATGGCTGGGAGGTCCACACCGAGGCATGGGCCCGCAAGGAGGCCGGCCAGGACATCATCATGCTGTCGGTCGGCGACCATGATTTCGATACGCCGAGCCAGACGATCGAAGCCTGCGTGACGGCGGTTCGCGGCAGCAACCACCACTACACCCCGCTTCCCGGCGTTCCGCGCCTGCGCAGGGCGATGGCGGCGGCCTCGACCGCTTGCACCGGGGTGGAGACGGCACCTGACCAAGTCATCGCCACGCCGGGCGGCCAGGCTGCCCTTTACGCGGCCGTGCAGGCCGTTCTCGACCAGGGCGACCACGCTATCGTGGTGGCGCCCTACTACGCGACTTATCCCAACACGTTCAGCGCCGCCGGCGCCAGCTTCACCGTCGTCGAGACACCGGCCGAAGACGGTTTCCAGCCGCACGCCGAGATGATCCGCGCGGCGCTCAAGCCCAACACGCGCGCCATTTTGATCAACACGCCGAACAACCCGACCGGCGCCGTCTATTCGCGTGAGCGTCTGGAAGAGCTGGCCGAGATCTGCCGCGAGCACGATCTCTGGCTGCTGTCGGACGAGGTCTACTGGACGCTCGGCGGCGGCGAGCACATCTCGCCGCGCGGCCTGCCCGGCATGGCCGAGCGCACGCTGGTCATCAATTCGATGTCCAAGAGCCACGGCATGACCGGCTGGCGCATGGGCTGGCTGACCGGCCCGACGCAGATGATCACGCTGTTGACCAATCTAAATCTGGTGACGACCTACGGCCTGCCGGCCTTCATCTCGATCGCCTGCGCCGAGGCGCTGGAGAACCGCTATGGCGTCAAGGAAATCGCCGAGCGCTATGCGGCGCGCCGCACCGTCCTGCTCGACGCCGTGCGCGGCATGAACAATATCAGCGTGCACGGCTCGGAGGGCGGCATGTATGTCATGCTCGACATCTCCGCCGTCGAGCCCGACGACGAGAAATTCGCCTGGGCCTTTCTCGACCAGGAGAGTGTCGGCGTCATGCCGGGTTCCAGCTTCGGCAAGGCCGCTGCCGGCCACATCCGCATCAGCCTCTGCCAACCGGAGCCGGTGCTTCAGGAAGCCGCAAAACGCCTGCGCCGCTTCGCATCCGGCTATCGCCGCGAGGCCGCATGACCAGAAGCATTCCCACCAAGGCCCGCGCGGTTATTATCGGCGGCGGTGTCTCCGGCTGTTCGGTCGCCTACCACCTGGCCAAGCTCGGCTGGACCGACATCGTGCTGCTGGAACGCAAGCAGCTGACCTCGGGGACGACCTGGCACGCCGCCGGCCTGATCGGCCAGCTGCGCGGCTCGCAGAACATGACGCGGCTGGCCAAATATTCGGCCGACCTCTACGTCAAGCTGGAAGCCGAAACGGAAGTCGGCACCGGCATGCGCCAGGTCGGCTCGATCACCGTGGCGCTGACCGAGGAGCGCAAGCACGAGATTTACCGGCAGGCCTCGCTCGCCCGCGCCTTCGATGTCGATGTGCGCGAGATTTCGCCTGGTGAAGTCAAGGAGATGTACCCGCATCTCAACGTGTCCGACGTGGTCGGCGCCGTGCATCTGCCGCTCGACGGCCAGTGCGATCCCGCCAACATCGCCATGGCGCTGGCCAAGGGCGCCCGCCAGCGTGGCGCCGCCATCGTCGAAAATGTGAAGGTCACCAAGGTCCATACCAAGGCCGGTCGCGTCACCGGTGTGTCGTGGGCGCAAGGCGAGGACCAGGGAACGATCGAGGCCGACATCGTCGTCAACTGCGCCGGCATGTGGGCGCGCGAGCTCGGCGCCCAGAACGGCGTCACCATCCCGCTGCATGCCTGCGAACATTTTTATCTCGTCACCGAGCCGATCCCCGGGCTCGGTCGTCTACCGGTGCTGCGCGTTCCCGATGAATGCGCCTACTACAAGGAAGATGCCGGCAAGATGATGCTCGGCGCCTTCGAGCCGGTGGCCAAGCCATGGGGCATGGACGGCATAAGCGAGGATTTCTGCTTCGACCAGCTTCCCGAGGACATGGAGCATTTCGAGCCGATCCTCGAAATGGGCGTCAACCGCATGCCGATGCTGGCAACCGCCGGCATTCACACCTTCTTCAACGGCCCCGAAAGCTTTACCCCCGACGACCGCTACTATCTCGGCGAAGCGCCGGAGCTGTCGGGCTACTGGATGGCGACCGGCTACAATTCCATCGGCATCGTCTCGTCCGGCGGCGCCGGCATGGCGCTGGCGCAGTGGATCAATGACGGCGAAGCGCCCTTCGACCTCTGGGAAGTCGACATCCGCCGCGCCCAGCCATTCCAGAAGAACCGTAGGTATCTCAAGGAGCGTGTCTCCGAAACACTCGGCCTGCTCTATGCGGATCACTTCCCCTACCGGCAGATGGCAACGTCCAGAAATGTCAGGCGCTCGCCCCTGCACGAACACCTGAAGGCGCGCGGCGCCGTGTTCGGCGAAGTCGCCGGCTGGGAGCGCGCCAACTGGTTTGCGCGAGAGGGACAGGAGCGCGAATACCGCTATTCCTGGAAGCGGCAGAACTGGTTCGACAACCAGCGCGAGGAGCACCTGGCGGTCCGCAACAAGGTCGGCCTGTTCGACATGACCTCGTTCGGCAAGATCCGTGTCGAAGGCCGCGACGCCTGTGCCTTCCTGCAAAGGCTGTGCGCCAACGATATGGACGTGGCGCCGGGCAAGATCGTCTACACCCAGATGCTCAACCAGCGCGGCGGTATCGAAAGCGACCTCACGGTGTCGCGGCTATCTGAGACCGCCTACTTCCTCGTCGTGCCGGGCGCGACGCTGCAACGCGACCTCGCCTGGCTGCGCCGGCATGTCGGGGATGAATTCGTAGTCATCACCGATGTCACGGCAGCTGAGGCCGTGCTCTGCCTGATGGGTCCGGATGCGCGAAAGCTGATCCAGAAAGTCAGCCCCAACGATTTCTCCAACGACAACAATCCATTCGGCACCTTCCAGGAGATCGAGATCGGCATGGGCCTCGCCCGTGCCCACCGCGTCACCTATGTCGGCGAACTCGGCTGGGAACTTTATGTTTCGACCGACCAGGCGGCCCATGTCTTCGAGGCGATCGATGAAGCGGGGGCGGATGTCGGCCTGAAACTTTGCGGCCTGCATACGCTGGATTCCTGTCGCATCGAAAAGGCGTTTCGGCATTTCGGCCATGACATCACCGACGAGGACAATGTGCTGGAGGCCGGCCTCGGCTTTGCGGTCAAAACCGCCAAGGGCGAGTTCATCGGTCGCGATGCGGTGCTGAAGAAAAAAGAAGCCGGCCTGTCGCGCCGGCTGGTGCAGTTCCGGCTGAAGGACCCGCAGCCTCTGCTCTTCCACAACGAGGCGATCCTTCGCGACGGCAAGATCGTCGGCCCGATCACATCAGGCAACTACGGCCACCATCTCGGCGGCGCGATCGGGCTGGGCTATGTGCCCTGCCAGGGCGAGAGCGAGGCGGATGTGCTGGCCTCGTCCTATGAGATCGAGATCGCCGGCGAGCGCTTTCCGGCGGAAGCATCGCTGAAACCGATGTACGATCCCAAGGCGGAACGGACGAGGATGTAGCACCTTTTTACCCTCCCCTTGTGGGGAGGGTCGGCTCGCAGTCGGAGCGAAGCGGCGATTGCGAGACGGGGTGGGGGGGTGCGCCCTACGAGACCCCCCACCCCGCTTCGGAAAAGCCGCCTTGCGGCATTTGCTGCGCGACCCTCCCCACAAGGGGGAGGGTGAAGAAGCTCAAAACCGCTCCAGCTTCGCCCGCACCTTCACCAGAAACGCCGCCCTCGTCCTTGGCGTGGAGGCGTCCATCAGGTAGTGCGCCAGGAAAAACGTCCGGCAGCGGCGGGCGCACAGCGCGCGCATACCGCGCAGCAAGGTCTTGCGGCCGGGCTGGCCGACGACGACGCTCCACCAGGTCGGCGCGCCGCAGGTGGTGATGACGCCGACCCCGGTGACATGTGTCATCAGCGACGTGATGCGCCCCTTGCCCAGCTTGAAGGCGACATCGGTCGCCCAGACCCGGTCGAGCCAGCCCTTCAGCATGGCCGGCAGCCCGTACCACCAGGTCGGATAGATGAACAGGATCGCCTCAGCCCAGGCGAGATGCTCGAAATGCGGTTTTAGGGCCGGATCCTCCGGCGCCCGCTCATTGTAGGCGCGTCGCTCTTCGCAGCCCATCACCGGATCGAATTTCTCCGCATAGAGGTCGAGCAGCCGCACCTCCCAGCCGCGTGCCTTCAGCACATCGACGGCGGCATCTCTGATGGCGGCGCAAAAGCTTTCGGGCACCGGATGGCAATAGACCACCAGCACGCGCATCAGAATTCATCCATCCCGGCCGCGACCTTGGCCATGAAGGCTGCCCGCGTCTCGTCGGTCGACAGGTTCATCGAATAATGCGCGAGGTAGGACACCGAGGCGCCGGGCCTGATCGTCGCGCGCAGCATCCGCTTGACCAATTTGCGCGGCGGATCGCCCATCAGCATGGCGCGGAACCGGCTGCCGCCATAGGTGGTGACGGCGGTCAGCTTGCGGATGTTGTGGAGCGAAGGCTGCGCCTTGCCGTCGACCAATTTGAACGACACGCCGGGCAGAAACACGCGGTCGAAAAAGCCTTTCAGGATGGCCGGGAAGCCGTAGTTCCAGACGGGATATGACAGCACCAGCGCCTCGGCCTTGAGCAGCCGCTCGACATAGGGCGCGGCCGGGTCCGCAGGGCTGCGTTGGTTATGATAATCCAGCCTCTCCCCGCGCGTCAGCCTGGGGTCGAAATCCTCTGCATAGAGATCGCAATCGTCGACCTCATGGCCGGCGGCCGTCAGCCGCTCGACGATCGTGCGGTGCAGACCTGCATTGAAGCTGGTCTCCACCGGGTGTGCGTAGAGGACGAGGACTTTCATGGGGAAATACTTGCGAGGTGGGCGCGAGGCACCCTCCTCTGCCCTGCCGGGCATCTCCCCCCCCAAGGGGGGAGATTGGCCGCGGCGTTCAGGCTGCCAATCTCCCCCCTTGCGGGGGAGATGTCCGGCAGGACAGAGGGGGGTGCTCAAGCTCAAACCTCTGCTCATTCTGCTTTCTGCAAACCCTTGAACAAAAAAGTCCGGCCCGAGCGATAGTCGTAATCCGGATTTTCCCAGGCGATCATCTTGCCGGGATTGAGCAGGCCTTGCGGATCGGTCTCGCGCTTGAAGGCGAGCTGGATTTCATCCGTCTGCTTCATGCCGCCCTCTTCCAGCGTGTAGCGGTGCGGGTTGAAGATCGGGCAGCCATTCTCCTCATGCAGCCGGATGATTTCGTTGAGCCGCGCCTCGGTGGTGAATTTCACCAGCGGCAGGCCGAAGCAGGTGATGTTGCCGTCGAGGCGCACGAATTCGAGATGCGAAAAGACCTCGTTCGGAAACATCGCGTCCATCTTCTCCACCAGCGCCAGCTGGTTGGGGAACGGATAGAGCGATTGCAGATAGGTGATCGCGGGATCGACCCGCAGTGCCCTGAGCGTGGTGTGGTTCCACGCCAGCTCGAAGCCCGGCGGCAGGCCCTTCCTCTCTTCGTCCGTGGCCGTCGCAGCATTGAAGATGACCTCGCCGCCGGCGCGGCGGGTGAAGGCGAGGAACGCGTCTAGCCCATGCCGGGCAACCATGACGACGCAGATGCTTTGCCCGTCCCGGAAGAACTTCTGGTGGCGCTTGAAATAGAGCTGCGGCACGGGCGCAGCGATCGGCGTGATCAGCTTGGTCAGGATGCCGTCCTGGCGTGCCAGCGCGTTGCCGTAGCGGGCTGCCGGCATGAAAGTGTCGAAGCCGACGATCACGTCGATCCATTCATAGGCTGCAGTCAGCGGCATCTCGACCTCGGTGATGATGCCGTTGGTGCCATAGGCGTGGGTGACCTTGTGCAGGTCCTCGCCGGTGAGTTCGAGCGCCTTCGGCTCCGCCTCCATGGTGACGACGCGCAGGCGCAGCACATTGCCGAAATCGCGCAGACCGCCGAAATTGATCGAGCCGACGCCGCCCGAGCCGCCGGCGATGAAGCCGCCGATCGAGGCGGTGTTGTAGGTCGACGGCGACAGCCGCAGTTCCTGCCCGGAATGCGCGCGCGTCGCTCTGTCGATGTCGGCGAGGATCGCGCCCGGCCCGGTGACGACGCGGCCCGGCGCTATGGCCTTGATCTCGTTCATCTCGGCAAGGTTCAAAACCACGCCGCCCGACAGCGGCATCGCCTGGCCGTAATTGCCGGTGCCGCTGCCGCGCGGCGTCACCGGAACGCCATGACGGTGGCAAGCGGCAAGCACGCGGATCAGTTCGGCCTCGTTCCTGGGCGTCACGATCAGGTCGCCGGTGACGTGGTCGAGCTGCTGCTTCAGCACCGGGCTGTACCAGTAGAAGTCGCGGCTCTTCTGCTGGACGATGGCCGGATTGTCGTCGAGCTTTATCCCGTCGAGATCGCGTTTGAGCGCCGAAACATCCATCATTCCACCATCAGTTCGTCGAGCTCGGCATAGTCGGGCAATTGCCTGTCGATCGCTCGGCCGTTGCGCACGACGATGCGATCCGATTCGGGCCGCGACAGCAATTCCGTCCAGCTCCGCCCTTTGAAGACGATGAAATCGGCGCTGCCACCTGCTGCCAGTGTCCCGACACCGTCGAGCCGCATCACCTTGGCCGGCGTCGCCGCCACCGTCTGCGGCCAGTCGCCGACCGGATGATCGAAATGCAGGATGCGCGTCGCCATGCGGTAGACCTCCAGCATGTCGAGATCGCCATAGGCATAGAACGGATCGCGGGTGTTGTCGGAGGCGACCGCGACCGGGATGCCCCTCGCCTTCATCTCATGCAGCAAGGTCACGCCGCGCCAGCGTGGCGTGGTCTGGTCGGCGCGCCGGTCCTGCAGATAGAGATTGCACATCGGCAGCGACACCACGGCAAGCTTGGCTTTGGCGACCTTGTCCAGCGTGTCGAGCACGTCGAGGTCCGGCTGGCGCGCCAGCGAGCAGCAATGTCCCACCAGGATGTTGCCCTCAAAACCGTTCCAGAGTGCGGCCTCGGCAATCTTCTTCAGCGAGATCGCCGCGATATCGTCGGTCTCGTCGGCGTGGAAATCGAGATCGAGCTCGTGCTTGTTCGCCTCGGCGAACACCTTGTCGAGAAGCTCTTCGAGATCCGGCACCATATAGGTGACGACGCCGAGCACGCCCTTGGCCGCAGCCACACGCTTGGCCAGCCTCTCGAACCACTTTCTGTCGCGCACGCCTTCGATGCCGAGCAGGCAGGCTGCCTGCAATTCGATGCGGCCGCGCCATTTCTCCCGCATCGCCTCGAACACCGGCCAGGAGATTTCCTCCTGTGGCGGCACGCTGTCGAGATGAGTGCGCAAGGCCTTGGTGCCGTGCGCGTAGGCCGAGCGCAAAGAGAAATCCATGCGCCGCGCCACGTCCTCGGCGCTCCAGCGCGCTGCACGGTCGGCGCCGGTGGCATTGAGCGCGCCCATGAAACTGCCGTCGGGATTGGGTTTGCGCGGCCAGATCTGGCCCTTGTCGATATGGGTGTGGCAGTCGACGAAGCACGGCAGGATGATGCGGCCGGCAAGGTCGATGGCGGTGGCTGGCGCTTTTGATTTCTTGTGCGCGGCGATGCTGGAGAGCTTACCGTCGGCGACGGCGATGTCGGCCAGCGCGAAACCGTCGGTGTCGTAAGTGGGGGCAAGACCTGATGTCAGCGACCGGTGAAGGCGGACGTTGGTGAGATGGTACGAGCCAGAGGTCGGTATCAAGGACCGCCCCCCTCTGCCCTGCCGGGCATCTCCCCCTCAAGGGGGGAGATTGGCAGCTTTTCCGACAGCACCCGTCTTCCAACGTCGATAATTGGCGAAATCCCGGATGACGTCCAATCTCCCCCCTTGAGGGGGAGATGGCCGGCAGGCCAGAGGGGGGTGTTTCGCGCCAGCATCTCAATCACGTCACCCAACCCCCTACCGCTCCTGCTTCAGCGCGCTCTCGTGCCAGCGGCGCAGGATGAGATGCGATATCAGCGACAGCACCAGGAAGATCAATATGCCGGTGAGCGAGATCAGGATCAGCGCCGCGAACAGCCTTGGCGCGTTGAGGCGGTAGCCGGCCTCGATGATGCGCGACGCCAGCCCCGACGACTGCCCCTGCGCGCCGGCGACGAACTCGGCCACCACGGCGCCGATCAGCGACAGGCCGCCGGCGATCTTCAGGCCTCCTAGAAAATACGGCATGGCCGCCGGCAGTCTGAGATAGCGCAATTGCTGCCAGCGCGTCGCGCCGTTGAGCTTGAACATGTCGCGCAGATTGCGGTCGACCGAATTGAGGCCGAGCGTGGTGTTGGACAGGATCGGGAAGAACGCGACGATCCAGGCGCAAAGCAAAAGCTTCACCGTCTGGTTGTCCACATAGATGTTGATGAGCGGGAAGACCGCCACGATCGGCGTTACCTGCAGCACGATGGCGAAGGGAAAGAACGACATCTCCACCCATTTCGATTGCGCAAACAGCACCGCCAGTCCGACGCCGCCGACCACCGCGAGCAGCAGGCTGAGAAAGGTTATGCGCAACGTGACCAGCAGCGCGGAGAACAGGAGCCCGGCATCGCTATAGAGCGTCCACAGCACCACGCCGGGGCGCGGCAGAATATATTGCGGGATCGCGTTCCACACGCAGATGCGGTCCCACAGCCAGATCGCCAGGATCATGATCGCCAGCGGCAAGACCCACCGGCCGATCCGCTCCAGCCGCTCCTGGCGTACGCGGCCCGCCTCTTCCGCGTCGAGCGTTGCGGCATTCTGGTCAATGGCCGTCATGGTGCGGTCCGGCTGATGTGTTGATGGCGTTGACCAGGATGTCCGAGGCCTGGCGGCAGAGCGCGGCATAGTCGGGCGAAGTGCGGAAAACCTCGTCTCGCGGATAGGAGGCGTGGATGGCAAGCTCGGCATGGACGCGGCCCGGCCGCGCCGCCATGACGACGACGCGTTTGGACAGGAACACGCTTTCGAAGACGCTGTGAGTGACGAAGATGACGGTGAAACGCTCGTCCTGCCACAGCTCCAGAAGGTCGTTGTTGAGCTTGAAGCGGGTGATCTCGTCGAGGGCGGCGAACGGCTCGTCCATCAACAGAATGCGCGGCTTCGTCACCATCGCGCGTGCGATCGAGACGCGCATCTTCATGCCGCCGGAAAGTTCGCGCGGCACGGCGTTTTCGAAACCGGTCAGGTGCACCCGCTCCAGCATCTCCATCACCGCCGGCGCCGCCTTGGCACGCGACCCGCCTTTCAGCCTGAGCGGCAACCAGACATTGTCGAAGACATTGGCCCAGGGCAGCAGCGTCGGTTCTTGGAAGACGAAGCCGATATTGGCGCGGTCGATCGAACCGCCCCAGTCGAGCTGACCGGATGTCGGCGTCGACAGGCCCGCGATCAGCCTCAACGCCGTTGACTTGCCGCAGCCGGACGGCCCGAGAAGGCTGACAAAATCGCCCTCGCGGATGGCGAGATCGACGTCGCTCAATGCAGTCACGCCATTGGAAAACACCTTGCCGACATGGCGCAGCGTCAGCAGCATCGGGCCTTCACCCGATGCCGTCATGGGCGCCTGCGCCATCTTTTCCAGCTTCACGACTACTTCTTCAGCTCGATCCCGACACCTTTGTTGATGAAGGCCAGCGTGTAGGCCTTCTTGATATCGATGCCCTCGGGCGTGACCTTGGCCTTGACCATCTTGTCATAGAAGCTCTTGATCCGGTCTTCGTTCATGGCGCCGATGCCGAGCTTTTCGGTGTCGCCGGAATCGGCCAGGCCGAACTTCTTCATCTGCTCGATCGAGAAGGCAATCTGCTCGTCGCTCATGTCGGGGTTGTCTTTCTTGATCATCTCGTTGGCGGCCTTGTTGTCGCCGTAGAGGTAGTTGTACCAGCCCTTGGCCGAGCCATCGACGAAGCACTGGACCACCTCCGGCCGCTTGTCGATCGTGTCCTGCATCACCTCGATCGTCGTCGAATAGGTGTCCCAGCCATAGTCGGCGAGCAGGAACTGGTTGGGCACGAAGCCGCCTTCCTTCTTGACCGCAAAAGGCTCCGAGGTGACGTAACCCTGCTGGATCGACTTCTTGTTGGCCAGGAATGGAGCGGTGTTGTAGGTGTAGGGCACGCGCTTGGCGGCATCGAAACCGAGTTCGATGACCATCCACTGGAAGAAGGTCTGGACGCCCTCGTCGCCGAGAATGTACTGGTCGGCGTTCTTCAAATCCTCCCACTTGTCCAGCCCCTGCCCCGGGTGGGACATGATGACTTGAGGGTCCTTCTGGAAATCGGCGGCGACGACGCGCATCGGGATGCCCTGCTGGACGGCGTCGAAGGCCGACAGCAGATTGCCGCCCATGTAGAAATCGAGCTTGCCGGCCAGCAGCAGCGGCCGCCCGCTGACCTGCGGACCTCCCTGCGAAATCGTCACGTCGAGGCCACATGCAGCGTAGGTGCCGTCGGCGACGGCCTGGTAGTAGCCGCCATGCTCGGGCTCGGCCAGCCAGTTGGTGCCGAAGGTGACCTTCTCGTTTGCTGCCGCGCCGAACGTGCCGGCTCCAAGCAGCGCGACCGCAAGCGCTGAAATCTTCTGTTTTCCGTACATCGACACCACCCTTTGTTGGCTCCGGAGCGTCACGCGCCGGGCTCGACACCATTGATCCAAGAAGCAAGACACATGCCACCGCCCGGGCCGCCTGCTTGCGCGGCAGTCACTGCCAACACCGGACGGGTCATGCTGTGCGGGAGGCATCGTGCCTATTTTTTGGACGCCTGTCCACAATCGCCCTTGTGCCATGCACCACATCTTGAACGTACTATCGGTCACGTCTTAGGCTGGTCTCGCAGACAGGAGATTGCCATGTTCAGATACCTCGCGCCGAAGTCGATCAAGCCGCCTTTCGCCCGCTACAGCCACGGGGTCGAGGTGCCGCCAGGCAAGCGGCTGGTTCTGTGCTCCGGTCAGGTCGCCATCACGGCGGACGACCAGATCCCCGAGGATGCCGGCGCGCAGGCCGAGCTCTGCTTTCAAAACATAGCGGCGATTCTGGCTGAAGCCGGGCTGGGGCTAGGCGACATCGTGCGCATAAACGCCTACGTCACCGACCGCGCCTTTCTGCGGCCCTATATGGACGTCCGCGACCGCTTGTTTGCCAGCCCCGCGCCCGCCTCGACGCTGATGATCGTGTCAGGCTTTGCGCGGCCGGAGTTCAAGGTCGAGGTCGAGGCGATTGCGGCTGGGTGATCGACAGGCGACGTTTGGCGCGCTAGGTCTCCCTCACAGTCAAGAGGCATGACATGACCGTTGCAAACAGACGCGTTTGGTGGGGCGACTACCGGACCACCGAATACGCCGCGATCGATCCGGAGGCGACGATTGCCGTGCTGCCGGTGGCGGCGATCGAGCAGCACGGCCCGCATTTGCCTGTATCAACCGATACCTCGATCATGAACGGCATGCTGGAGACGGTCATCGCCCGCCTGCCCGGCGATCTCGACATCCGCATCCTGCCGGTCCAAACGGTCGGCAAGTCGAACGAGCATCTGCAGGCGCCGGGCACGCTCACCCTGCCGGCGGCCACCCTGGTCGATGCCTGGACCGAGCTTGGCCTGTCCGTTGCCCGCGCAGGCGTAAGGAAACTGATCGTCGTCAACTCGCATGGCGGCAATGAAGAGATCATGGGCATCGTCACGCGCGAGCTGCGCGTGCGTGAGAGGATGCTGGCGGTGAAGACCAGCTGGCAGCGCTTCGGCCGCCCCGCCGGCATGTACACCGAGCTGGAAGACCGCCATGGCATCCATGGCGGCGACGTCGAGACCTCGTTGATGCTGCATTTTCGCCCGGAGTTAGTCGACATGGCCAAGGCCGACAATTTCGCCTCCAAGGTCGCCCGCGCCGAAACCGAATTTGCGCTGCTGCGCCACACCGGAACGCACGCTTTCGCCTGGATCGCTGGGGATCTCAACCCCAACGGCGTGGTCGGCGATGCCAGCATTGCCACGGCCGAGAAAGGCCGACTGACGGCGGAGCATCAGGCCGACGGCTTCATCACCCTGTTGAAGGATGTGCGCAAGGCGAAGCTTGCCGACTGGCTGGCATAGCGGGCCGCCTTAGCCGTCGATCTTCAACACGAAAGGCGTACCCTCAAAAGCATCGGCGCCGCGTCCGATCGCCTCGATCGCTTCGATCATGCGGCCTTGTCGTGAGAGAAGAGCATCCGCGACGGCGATCAACCGTGGATTGGGTGTCGCCGAGGGCGAAAGCTTCCGCAATGTCTGCGCAAGTTCGACTTCGTCGCGCTTCGGGGCGAGCGCCGCCGCAATGATATAGGCCGAGGCGGTCGAGCGGCTGATGCCGGCATAGCAATGGACGACCATGGGTTTGGCGCGGTCCCATTTCCGGGCGAAATCGAGCAGATTGCGCACATGGCCTTCGCCGGGCATGGTCATGCCGTCCTGCGCCACCGCGATGTCGTGCATGACCAGATGCAGGTGGTTTTCCCTCGCGATTGAGGCCGGCCGCGTCACCTCGGTGCCGGCAGCGAGCAGCGACAGCACGCGCTCGGCGCCGCTTTTGGCCACCGTCTCCTCAAGCTTTGCCAGCGAACAGATATGGATCATGGCGCGATCTCCTTCGACCCATCGTCGCGCCGTGCGTGCCAGTCGGCAAGCGCCGATTCGAGCCGCTGCCATTCCTCCTGACTTCCAGGCAGCCCCGCGCGGAGCACCTGGGGACGCTCGGAAAAATGCCTGAGCAATATGCCGCGCTCACCGAGCGTCGAAAACAGCCCCGGTGCATCGGCAAGCCGGAGATAGCGAAACAGCGTCGTGCCGCCGGCGACAGCAACGCCAAAGCGCGAAAGCAGCGCATCGAGCCGCGCCGCATCCTGCGCCAGCCGCCGCCGCATGCCGGCCTGCCAGCCGCTGTCGGCAAGCGCGCGGATGCCGTATTCGAGCGCTGGACCGGCGACCGCCCAAGGGCCGAATTGCGTTTCAAGCCTTTCGACCGTCACCGCATCGGAAAGTGCGAAGCCGAGCCGCAGGCCGGCGAGACCGAAGAATTTGCCAAACGAGCGCAGCACGACGATGCCGCCCCGCCCGACATCGCCGGCCAGGCTTTCCGCGTGCGGGCCGACATCCATGAAGGCTTCGTCGACGACCAGCAGACCGCCTATGGCGCGCAATGTCTCGGCAAGCCGAAGCAGCCTTTCCCGCGACACGACTCGCCCGTCGGGATTGTTGGGATTGACGATGATGGCAATTTCGGCTCCGGCAAGCGCCTCGAAATCGTCGACCTCCGCCACCGCATGGCCGGCAATCGCGGCGGCCCTGGCATGCTCGGCATAGGTCGGCCCGAGCACCAGCGCCTTGCCGGGGCTGACCAGCGAGGCGACGCGCGGCAGCAGGATCTGCGTGCCCGGGGCGACCGCCACATTCTCGGCCGAAGGGGCGCCATAGGCGCCGGCCGCGACCCTGGCCAGCTCACGCAGGCGCGCGGCCTCCGGCAATCGTGACAGGGCGGTGGCGGGCAGCTCGAAAAGCGGGTAGGAGTGCGGATTGATACCTGTCGAGAGATCGACGAAAGGTTGTGGCGCGTGAGGGAAGAGCGCCCTCGCCCGGCCAAGGGATCCACCGTGATCCACCACAGTAATCGCTCCATCAGAAAGCTTCATGTCGATCCTGATCGCTTTCCTGTCGCTGGCCATCGAACGCATCCTGGGTTACCCGGACTGGCTGTTCCGTGCCGTCGGCCATCCCGTCACCTGGTTCGGCAGGCTGATAGCCTTTCTCGACCTCAGGCTCAACCGCGACACTGATTCCGACGCGCTGCGTCGCCGCCGCGGCGTGCAGGCGCTGCTGGTGATCGTGCTGGTGCCGGCGGCAATCGCCTTCATCGTGCAAATCCTGCTCTGGCAGCTCTTTCCTGCCGGCATGATCATCACGGCAATCCTGGCCTCGTCGCTGCTGTCGCAAAAGAGCCTTACCGAACATGTCGAGGCGGTGGCCGATTCGCTGGATACCGGCGGCCTGGCGCTCGGCCGCATTGCGGTTGCGCGCATCGTCGGCCGCGATCCAGAGAAGCTCGACCATGCCGGCGTCAGCCGCGCCGCCATCGAAAGCCTGGCCGAGAATTTCTCCGACGGCATCGTTGCGCCCGCCTTCTGGACAGGTGTCTGCGGTCTGGCCGGCGGCGTCGCCTACAAGGCCGCCAACACTGCCGATTCGATGATCGGCCACCGCACCCCGCACCACGAGGCCTTCGGCCGCGCGGCGGCACTCTTCGACGACTGGATCAACCTGCCGGCGTCCCGGCTGACCGCGTTGCTGATCGTTGCCGCCGCCTTTCTCGTTGACGGCGCCGATCCCCGCAACGCTTGGCAAGCAATGCGGCGCGACGCCAAAAAGCACCGCTCACCCAATGCCGGTTGGCCGGAAGCAGCAATGGCCGGCGCACTCGGCCTGGCGCTCGCCGGCCCGCGCAGCTATGGCGGCGTCATCGTCGAGGACGCCTATATGGGCGAAGGCGGTAGGCGCGCGGCGGAAAGCCAGGACATCAGGCAGGCGCTGAAACTTTATCAGGTCGCCGACTATCTGCTGATTGGGCTGTTCGGGTTGCTGTCGGCGGTGCTTATCGCGGTAACGTCCTGAGAGCTTATCGTCGCCCTTCCTTTACCCTCCCCCTTGTGGGGAGGGTCGGCGCGAAGCCCCGGGGCGGGGGACTGCGCCCTACGAGGACCCCCACCCCGCTCCGCTTCGCGGATCGACCCTCCCCACAAGGGGGAGGGTACGAAATCCCTCAAAACTCAATCCCCTGCTGTGCCTTCACGCCGGCCGAAAAATGATGCTTGGTCACGCCCATCTCCGTCACCAGATCCGCCGCCTCGACCAGCGCCGGCTTGGCGTTGCGGCCGGTGACGACGACATGCAGACCTTCGCGCCGCGCTTTCAGCGCCGCCACCACTCGGTCGAGATCGAGATAGTCGTAGCGTAGCGCGATGTTCAGTTCGTCCAGCACGACGAGGCTGATCGAGGGATCGGCGATCAGTTCCAGCGCCTTGGCCCAGGCGGCTTCGGCCGCCTTAATGTCGCGCTTCAGATCCTGCGTCTCCCAGGTGAAACCCTCGCCCATCGTGTGCCAGACGACGCGGTCGCCAAACGCCGCGAAGGCATCCTTCTCGCCGGTGTGCCATTTGCCCTTGATGAACTGGACGATTCCGACGCGCTTGCCATAGCCGAGCATGCGCAGCGCCAGCCCGAAGGCAGCCGTGGTCTTGCCCTTGCCGGGTCCGGTGTTGACGATCAGCAGCCCCTTCTCGACCGTCTTTTCCGCGACCTCGGCGTCCTGCACCGCCTTGCGCTTGGCCATCTTGGCGCGATGGCGCTCTTCGTCTTTTGTGTCGATATCGGTCATCTCATTTCACCTTGAGCGGCAGCCCCGCCACCATCAGAAGCACCATATCAGCTACGACCGCGATCTGCTGGTTGAGCCGGCCGGCGGCATCGCGGAACCGGCGTGCCAGCGCATTGTCGGGCACGATGCCTTGTCCGACTTCGTTGGAGACCACGAACCACGGTCCGCGCGGCCGCGAAAGCACATCGGCCAGCCGCCGGCACTCCCCCTCCAGATCATGATCGGCCAGCATATGATTGGTCAGCCACAGCGTCAGGCAGTCGACAAGCACCGGCTGGTTGTCCGGCAATGCCTCGAGCGCACCGGCAAGATCAAGCGGGGCGTCGATGGTCGCCCACCCCTCGCCACGGCGCGAGCGGTGCTGCGCGATGCGCTCGCGCATTTCGCCGTCATAGGCTAGCGCGGTGGCGATATAAGCCCATGGCGGCAGCAACGCCGTCGCCAAAGTTTCGGCATGCGCGCTCTTGCCGGAGCGCGCACCGCCGATGATGAAGGTCAAACTGCGATCAGGCAAAGCTGTCGCGCAGGCTGGTCGCGGTGCCGGCGAAGCGCGCGCGCACTACACCGACAACTGCGCCGAGCACCAGCCAGAACACCAGATTGGTCAGCGTCACCGCCACCACGAACTGATGATGCAGGCCCTCCGGGATCGGCGTTACGAAACTGTCAGGCTGCGGCGCGCCGACAATATGCGGGGCGACGATCAGGACGACGGCGAGCACAGTCAGGGGCGCCGACGTGCGGAAGGTGATAAGGGCAAGACCGATCGCCGTTGTCATCACCGTTGCCCACCACCAGATCTGGCGCTGCATGAGATCGGCCGCCTGCATTGCCGGCAGTTCCGGCGGCAGGCCGAGGCCCGGCGCCAGCGTGAACACGGCAAAGCCGGCCAAGCCCCAGAACACGCCCTGGCGCCAGCTGCCGATGCCGCCGGCGAACTCGGAAACCGCCACCAGGACCAGCGCGAAGCCGATGCCGGTGACGATATTGGCGACGACACTGAAGGCGAAACGCTCGAAGCCGTCGGCCGGCGCCCAGCCTTCGTCCTCCGCCGGCGCGGCTGCTTCAGCCGGTGCTGCGCTGCTCACCGCATTTTCCGCCGGCGCGGCGGTGCTCATGGCATCGGTGTCCGCAGCGTTGGCGGCGGGCGCCGCGGCATGCTGATGCTCATGGCCGCCACCAGCCTTTTCGTAGACCTCCGCCTTGAGGATCAGCGGCACGGTGGCGTAGGCCTGCATGCAGGCGAGAGCGACACCCGCCACGAGCCCTGCGATCGCCGCGATGAACACGACGTTGCGAAACAGGTTCATGATGTCAGATCCTCGTCAGTGGCAGGGAAACGCCATCGAATGGCGATAGTCGTGCGCCGCATTGTGGACCGCATCGATATGCGAGAAACCGACAACGCCGACGACGAAAATGCCCAGAAACGCGCTAAGCACGAGCTGCATGAAGCGCGACTGCGAGGAGACGGAAGCGCCGAGGGAGACGGAAGCGGTATTCATATCTTGTCCTTTCGCCCTCCACCCGAGGGCATCGAAGTCAGTTCCCTGTCGCCGGCAGGTCTCCTGGCTCGCGGATCAGCGCCCTTCCCCACCTTCCCGAAGAAAAAATCCCCAGTGGCTTGGAGAGGACTACCGCACACAGTTGCGGGGGCAGCCACGGCATTGGGCAACAAGTCAGCCCTCACCGCATTCCCTCTTGGTCCCTAACGGAACCGACGACATGCATGACTATAGGCTGAAACGGTCGCATCCGGCAAACCAAATTCCGCCGGCCAACAGCGCGAATGCGCCATGCGGCGTTACGGGTTCAACGCGGTGATCCGCTCGGCAA
The DNA here is from genome assembly GCF_040318615.1 of Mesorhizobium sp. M1078. Classification (NCBI taxonomy): domain Bacteria; kingdom Pseudomonadati; phylum Pseudomonadota; class Alphaproteobacteria; order Hyphomicrobiales; family Phyllobacteriaceae; genus Mesorhizobium; species Mesorhizobium sp. M1078. Next base: position 76,320 of record NZ_JAMYMP010000004.1, on the reverse strand, counting down.
CCAGCCGCTGCAGCCGCCACAGATGGCGATCGTGAATGCCGCGCTCTTCAAGGTTTTTCACCGTGTTGTAGAGATAGTCGGCGCCCGACCCCCAGTGCCCGCAGGACGTTGCCAGCCTTTCGACGACCTTGCCCTCGTCGAGCGGTCCTGAATAGGTCAGGCCGTTGCGGTTGATCACGAAGGCCAATGCCCTGAGCGGTCCGGCCTCGCTTGCAAGCTTCAGCATGCGCGGCCGGTAGCTTGTCGGCTTCAGCGTGACTTCGCGCCGGAAAAGCCGGCCCAACTGCTCGCGCCGGTTATTGTCGGTCAGCCGAAAGGCGACGCCCTTGCATTGTCCGCCACGGTCCAGCGCCATCATCAGGCCGGGGCTGACCTTGGTGCCGCGCCAGCGCGTCATGTTCATGCAAAAGGACCGATGCCAGCCGCGCGCCAGCGCAACGCGGTCCTCGACATAATCTATTTCCGGTTTCCAGATCAGCGATCCATAGCCGAACAGCCATAGCGGTTCGCTATCCGGGAGTTCGACCTGCAATTCATCCAGAAGCGCGTCATAGTCGGCTTCATCGAGATGCATCGCGTCCGGATCAGGCCCGGGGTCCCTGATCTCGCGCCAGCAGCGCGCGACCAGCTCCGGCGTAAGCGACATCTGTCGTGCGGCCACGTCCGAATCCCCCCAATTCCGAATGTCCCATGTCCACGACATGATTATGCGCCGCGCCTGCAACCGGCAATGCGGCACTCTGATTGACAAACGATTTGCCGGGGTGTCGGCTGACGCTTCATAGGAAGCCAGCCATGCATCCCAACCCGAGCGAGCGCGACCCCTATAACGGCCTGAGCCGGGCCGAACCGACGCTACCGTCATCGGCCTATTGGGATAGCGAGGCTTACCAGCGCGATCTCGAGGCCATCTGGTACAAAAGCTGGCTGCTCGTCTGCCGCGAGGCCGATCTTGCCCAGCCTTTGGCATTCAGGACATTCCGCGTCGGCACGCAGGAAATCGTCGTGCTGCGCGACGACACCGGCGAGTTGCGCGCCTTCCACAACACCTGCCGGCATCGCGGCTCGCAGCTTTGCCAGGAAAGCGAGGGCCGGCTGAAAGCGCGGCTCATCACTTGCCCCTACCATGCCTGGTCCTACTCGCTGCGCGGCGATCTCGTGCGCGTTCCCTCGAAATCGCTGCCAGATGGTTTCGACAAGGCAGATCATCCGCTCTACCGGGTGGCGCTGTCGGTGTGGCGCGGCTTTGTCTTTGTGAACCTTCAGCAGGCGACGGCCGGCTCCGCCGAGACCTCCTTCGATCCCGCATCCGGCGACCTCGCCAACTGGCCGCTGGAAACGCTGGTATCAGGCCATGTCCTGCGCAAGGTGATGAACTGCAACTGGAAAATCTTCTGGGAGAACTTCAACGAGTGCCTGCATTGCCCAGGCGTCCACAAGGACCTGTCTCGGCTGGTGCCGATATACGGCCGCGGCCTGATGAGCCGGCACGACGACCCCGACTGGGTCCGCCATGCCGACAATGACGCACCGGAGTTTTCGGGTGGCCTGCGCGCCGGCGCCGAGACCTGGTCGCGCGACGGACATGCCCATGGCCCGGTCTTCCCGGGCCTGACGCCAGCCGAGCGTGCGGCCGGACAGACCTATGCCACCAGCCTGCCCTCGATGTTCATCGTCGGCCATGTCGATTATGTCAGGACGGTGCGACTGATGCCGCTCGGTCCCGAACAGACCGAACTCACCGCCGAATGGCTGTTCGCGCCCGAGGCGCTGGCTGAGACGGACATCGACAATGTCGTCGCCTTCGGCACCCAGGTGCTGGAGGAGGATGCCGCGATCTGCGAGATCAACCAGGAAGGCCTGCGCTCCATGCGTCACGCGGCCGGCGTGCTGATGCAGGAGGAGTATGATCTGCATCGCTTCCACAACTGGGTGCGCGAGCGGCATGCGGCCTCCTGATCAAAGCGACTTCGGCAGATAGCGCCAGGTGATAAAGCCGCAAACCGCGGCCAGAATGCCCAGCGTCACGAACACCGAGCCGAGGCCGAAAAACGCCAGCACCACCGAATAAACCAGCGGCGGCGTCAGCTCGGAAAAGTCGAGATAGGTGCGGTAGACCGCGGCCATCTGCGCCCGCTCATAGGACCGCACCGAGCGCATGAAGGCGGTCGAGCCCAGTGCATCGAGCGCGATGGTGAAGAAGGCGCCGCAGAGCAGGAAAAAGCCCGTAAGCAGCGGCGCGGTAGTGCCGACCGCGCCCGCCGCAAGCAGCGTCGCCGACATCGCGAAATAGGCGAAGGTCATGGTGCGCCGGCCGCCGAAGCGTTTTCCCGCTTTGCCCCAGAAGATCGCCATGAACAACAGCGCATTGCCGGCCGAAATCAGCAGGCCGCCGGCAAGCTTGCCCTCGCCGGTAATCACCATGAACAGCGGCCCGTAGACGAAGAACGTCGTCCAGAAGCAGGAGCGGCCGAAGGCGATCAGCCAGGCCAGCCTAAGCCTGGGTTGTGCTACGAAGCGGCCGATATTGACCAGCGGATTGGCCGGCCGTGTCTTGCCCGGCCGGATCGACCGGTTGTCGCCCAGCCTGTAGGTCCAGAACAGCGCCAGCAAGGCCAACGCCAACACCGCGACCGCGCCATGCGCGGCATAGATGCCGTAGCGTGTGTAGAGGAAGATGCCGAGTGTCGGCCCGCCGGTCCAAGCCAGCATCGACCACGCCATGCGCAGCGATTCGGCCTGCATGAAATCGGTCTTGCGGATGTGATCCATGATGTAGAGGTTGAGCGTGATCGACAGCGCGCTCGCCCCCATGACGCGGCACAGCATGCCTGCCAGTTGCCCGGCAAGCGTGTGGGTGACGAAGAACAGCGAGCCCATCGCCAGCAGGCAGGCGCCGGCGGTATAGACCCAGCGCCGGGCAAACCTGCGGATCAAGATCGGCATGAACAAGGTCACCGACAGGCCGAGCAGCGCCACGATGGTGTATAGGATCGAGACGATCTGCTCGTTGTGCAGAATCTCATAGGCCTGGATCGGGATGACGCTCGATACCGTGGCGCGGGCGAAGGATTCGACCGCATAGAGCGAGGCAAAGGTGCGGGCATCCGCCGGACGCAGGGCCGGAAGCCAGATCGGATGGCGCACATGGGTGGACATTTGATCCCCAAATCAGACTCGCAGCCCAAATCTGCGCTGGCGCTTCCTCCGCCGGTAACAGGAAACCGACCCCTTCCCGGCAAAAAGCGAATTCGGCCAAAGGCTTTCCGGCTCTGGCCTAAAGCGCCGCCCGATGCAGCTGCACGGCGCGACCCGGAGCCTAGAGGGCGGCCTTCTTTTGTCCGGTGCAACCGTGATAGTCGTCTTTGGGGCTGAATCAGATCGCGAGACCATGAGCATCCATACCGCACCCCCTGGAGATCAACTGAAGCGAGATCAACCGAAGCGCATCGTCGCCATCGATGTCGTACGCGGCATCGCGCTGATCGCCATGGCGAGCTACCACTTCACCTGGGATCTCGAAAATTTCCACTACACCGACCCCGGCCTCACCGCCGTCGGCTGGTGGAAGATCTATGCGCGCTGCATCGCCTCGACCTTCCTGTTCCTGGTCGGCGTCAGCCTGTTTCTCGCTCATGGCAGGCAGATCCGCTGGACCGGCTTCTGGAAACGTTTTGCCATGGTCGCCGTCGCGGCCGCCGCTATATCGGCGGTCACGTACTTCATCACGCCGGACAGCTTCATCTTCTTCGGCATCCTGCATCAGATCGCGCTGGCCAGCCTGCTCGGCCTTTTGTTTCTGCGGCTGCCTTCCTGGCTGACGCTGGTCGTGGCGGCGGTGGTGATCGCAGTCCCCCTCTATCTCCGATCCGAAGCCTTCGATCATCCGCCGCTGTGGTGGGTCGGCCTGTCGGCGATCAACCCGCGCTCCAATGATTACGTGCCGCTGTTTCCCTGGTTCGGCGCCGTGCTTCTCGGCATCGCCGCGGCAAAGTTTGCGTCCACCACCGGCCTGCTGGCGCGGCTGGCCACGCTGGGATCAGGAAGCTGGACCAGGCCGCTCACCTTCATCGGCCGCCACAGCCTGGCTTTCTACCTGATCCACCAGCCGCTGCTGTTCGGCTGCGTCTGGCTGTTCTCGCAGATCGCGCCGGCGCCGGTCGAGACACGGGAAGTGGTCTTCCTCAAAGAATGCCAGGTATCCTGCGAACAGCAGCGCGACACGGAGTTCTGCACCAGCTATTGTGTGTGCATGCTGGACACGCTGCAAAGCGAAGCGGCATTCGACCGGCTCTACAATGGTGACCAGACCCCGGAGTTCAAAGCGCATCTCGGTGAACTCGCCGGCATCTGCACCGCAAGGACGGAGGAGAGTCCGATGACGCAGGGAGGGCAACAATGACCGACAAGCTGGCAAAACCCCGGCTGGCAAAACCCGATCTACCGAGACCACGGCTGATCCCGTGGCCGCCGCTGATCTACATCGCCGCCATCGCCATCAGCATCGTGCTCGGCCTGTTCTATCCCCTGCCCTGGATCGGCGACCTCTTGGGCGACCTTTTGTTTGCCGCCGGCTTTGTGGTGCTGTTTGCCGTCGCAGCCCTCTGGTTCACCGCTATCCGCACCATGATCCGGGCCAAAACGACGATGAACCCCAATGGCGTGCCGGAGCATCTGGTGACGTCTGGCCCGTTCGGCGTCACGCGCAACCCGATGTATCTGGCCAACACGCTGCTTTTGATCGGCGTCGCCTTCGTCTCGGGGATCGTATGGTTCCTGCCGCTGGCTTTGATCGCGGCATTTGCAACGCAGAAGGTCGCCATCGAGAGCGAGGAGAAGGTGCTGTTCGCCAAATTCGGCAAGAAGTACCGCGACTATACGAAGCGGGTCAGGCGCTGGATCTGAGGCGACGTGGCAGGGGTGTATACCTTGGCGATTAGCTGGCGCATCCGTCTCGTCGTCATCCACGGGCGGAGCAAGGAGCGTAGCGACGCAGCACAGACCCGAGGATCCATGCCGCGACTCCAGAGCGTTGCTATGGTCCAGAATTCTCTACCGCTGCACTCCACGACCGATGTCACGGAATGGATTCTAGGGTCTCCGCGACGGAGCTTCGCTCCTGCTTCGCCCTAGAATGACGAAGTGTGGAAGGGCTCCGGCTAATCACGAACGTTTGCGACGGGCGCGCAAACGCTCGACGGACCGCTCAGGTATTAACCCCCAGCTCCACCAGCCGCTCGACGCATGACTCCTCAGCCTGGTCGAGCTCCGCCAGCGTCTCCTCGAGATCGCGGCGCTTCTGGCGCAAATCCTCGCGCTTTTCCTCGATGCGCTTGATCATCAGCTTGAGTTGACCGACCTCGCCGGGCGGTTCCTTGTACATCTGGATGATTTCGCGGATCTCGTTGATCGAGAAGCCGAGCCGTTTCCCGCGCATGATCTGACGGATCAGATGCCGGTCCGACGGACGAAACAGCCTTGTGCGGCCACGCCGCACCGGTTGCACCAGCCCCTCATCCTCGTAGAAGCGCAGCGTCCGCGTCGACACGTCGAATTCGCGGGTCAGTTCGGTGATCGAATAATATTCCCGCATCTTTGCTCCAAATGTCGGAACATCGGAAAACACCCGGTCGCTCAGGATTCCCAAACGCATTCCGATCAACCCCGTTCCAAGCCGGACTCGGCATGAAACCCCGCGCAAGCCTCGCACCACATTTACGTAAAAGTCAATTGAGCCCGCAACGCCTCTTTCTCAAGGGATAGCGAACCACCAGGTGGCCAGCCCGAGGAAGGCAAAGAAGCCAACGACGTCGGTGACCGTGGTGACGAAAACCGCCGACGCCACCGCCGGGTCGATCTTGAACCGGTCGAGCAATAGCGGGATCAGGATACCGGCAAGGGCTGCCACGAACATGTTGATGATCATGGCCGCCGCTATGATGCCGCCCAGATTGGCATCGCGGAACCAGACGGCCGCGACAATGCCGATCAGCACGGCGAAGATGATGCCGTTGATGGAACCCACGCCCATTTCGCGGCGGATGATGCGGCCGGCATTGTAGATGTCGAGATCCCTGGTCGCCAGCGCGCGCACGGTGACGGTCATGGTCTGCGAACCGGCATTGCCGCCCATGCCGGCCACGATCGGCATCAGCACGGCCAGTGCCACAATATGCTCGATGGTGCGGTCGAACAAGCCGATCACCGATGCCGCCAGGAACGCCGTCAACAGGTTGACCAGCAGCCAGGGAACGCGCGAGCGCGAGGTCGAAAGAATGCTGTCGGACAACTCTTCGTCGCCGACGCCGCCCATGCGCAGCAGATCTTCCTCGGCCTCCTGCTGGATGACGTCGACGACGTCGTCGATGGTCAGCACGCCGACCAGCCGCTCGTTCTCGTCGACGACGGCGGCGGACAGAAGATCGTATTGCTCGAAGTCCCGCGCCGCCTCTTCCTGGTCCATGGTGGCCGGAATGGCGTGCCTCGTCTCGTGCATCACGTCTCCGACCTTGGTCGTGCGCTTGGTGCGCAGGATCTGGTCGAGGTCGATGGCGCCGAGCAACTTGAAGCTTGGATCGATGACGAAGATCTGGCTGAAGCGCTCGGGCAGGTTCTTGTCTTCGCGCATGTAGTCGATGGTCTGGCCTATGGTCCAGAACGGCGGCACGGCGACAAATTCGGTCTGCATGCGGCGACCGGCGGTCTCTTCCGGGTAGTCGAGCGAGCGGCGCAGCCTGATCCGCTCGGTGAACGGCAGCTGCGACAGGATCTCGTCCTGGTCTTCCTTTTCAAGGTCTTCGAGAATGTAGACCGCGTCGTCGGAATCGAGGTCCTGCATGCCCTGGGCAATTTGCTCATTGGGCATATTGTCGACGATATCGCGGCGGATCGCCTCGTCGACCTCGGTCAGCGACGAGAAGTCGAAGTCGGCGCCGAGCAGTTCGACAAGGGCGCGACGCTGCTCGGGGTGCAGGGTCTCAAGCAGATCGCCAAGTTCCGACTGGTGCAGGTCGTCGACTTCGCGCTTCAGCGTCAGCGTATCGCGATCGGCGATCGCCGCCCCGATCTGGGCGAGGAATGATGACAGGACGGCGCCGTCCTCGCCATAGATGTCGGCGTGGGCATCGTCAGCGGCTTTGGCGCCGGTCGTGTGGTCGTCCTGGCGTTCCACCAGCGGCTCCCGCCATGGGAATTTCGGAAAAGGTGCCTGTCAGGTCTAGCGCGCAACGCACGGTAATATCAAACGAAATGCGCCCCGCCCTGCATATGGGCGAGAGCGATTTCATCAGGATATGACGCCGCCCAGGATTCAGGCGGCGCGACAGCGCATGTCGCTGGGGAAAGAGCACCCGAGCACGGTTGGGGCAGAATTGTCATGATGCAGGTCCTGCCATCTGCCGGACCCGCCCAGGCCAGGAACCAGAACAGCCGGAAGCCCTTGAAGATCAGGTCACAGACGCAGAAGGCAATCGAGGAACGGCGCGTGCGCGTGGTCGTCGCCGAACGCAATCCGCTCGTCATATCGGCGCTGCGCGACATGCTGGACTGCGACGGGCGCTTCGATCTCAGGGCCTGCGTGCAAAGCGGCAGGCATTTTCTGGAATTGGCAGCCGAAGCGGAATTCGACGTCGCCGTTATCGGCTGGAAGCTCTCCGACATGGACGGCGCCGATGTGCTGGCCGAGGTTCACAGCCGCAAGCTGGGCGTGCGCATCGCGGTGTTTTCCAACGACCACGACATCGGCATCCTGAAGCAGTGCGTGCGGCTCGGCGCCCAGGGCTACTGCTTCCAGTTCGACGATCCGGCGATCATCTTCGAGACCATCCTGGCCGTCGCGCATGGCCGCATCTGCATCCCCTACATCGACATCAACAAGGTCAACGACACACCCTTGTCGCTGCTCACCGTGCGCGAGCGCGAACTGCTGGCCGTGCTATCCGACGGCTGGACCAATTTGCAGATCGCGACGCGTACCGGGATTTCCGAGAACACGGTGAAGTATCACCTCAAGAATCTCTACGACAAGCTCGACGTCCGCAACCGGGCGATGGCCGTGGCGCTCTACGCGCGGGAGAGGCGTACCCAGAAGCAGCCGTTCGGGTAGGCAAGCGCTGAGCCGCGGGTAGGTCACCCGGGTAGGCAACCCCCACCCACGCGCGGCAAGATGTTACCCCTTGAGGTGTTGTCGCCTTTAGCCGTCGAAACGAAACTCCCCATCACCGCTTTGCTGGATCAGGAGGAGTTCGCGACATGGCCGGTTTCACCCATCTTTTCATTCCCGGACCGACCAACATCCCCGAACAGGTCCGGCAGGCGATGAACCTGCCGATGGAGGACATGCGCGCCACCTCCTTCCCCGATCTCACGCTTCCGCTGTTCGAGGACATCAAGCGCGTGTTCAAGAACGAGACCGGCCGCGTCTTCATCTATCCCTCCTCCGGCACCGGCGCCTGGGAAGCGGCGATGACCAATGTGCTCAGCCCCGGCGACCGCGTGCTGATGTCGCGCTTTGGACAGTTCTCGCATCTGTGGGTCGACATGGCCGAACGGCTCGGCTTCGAGGTCGATGTCATCGACTGCGAATGGGGAACCGGCGTGCCGCTCGAGCTCTATGCCGAGCGGCTCAGGGCCGACAAGGCGCACCGCATCAAGGCAGTCTTCTGCACGCAGAACGAGACCGCGACCGGCGTGACCAGCGACGTCGCCGGCTGCCGCGCCGCGCTCGATGACGCCAACCACCCTGCTTTGCTCTTCGTCGACGGCGTCTCGTCGATCGGCTCGATCGACTTTCGCCAGAAGGAATGGGGCGTCGATTGCGCGGTCAGCGGCTCGCAGAAGGGTTTCATGCTGCCCGCCGGCCTCGGTTTCCTCTCCGTCAGCAAGAAGGCGCTGGTGGCCTCGCGGAGCGCCACCCACCGCCGCTGTTTCTTCTCCTTCGAAGATATGATCCGCGCCAACGACGCCGGCTATTTCCCTTATACGCCGGCTACTCAGCTGCTGCGCGGCCTGCGCGCCTCGCTCGACCTGATCGCCGAGGAAGGGCTGGAAAACATCTTCGCCCGTCACCATCGCCTCGCCGAAGGCGTGCGCAAGGCGGTCGACGCCTGGGGCCTGAAGCTCTGCGCCAAGGCGCCGAAATGGCACTCCGATACGGTCAGCGCCATCCTGGTGCCGGACGGCGTCGACAGCGGCGATGTGGTCAAGCGCGCCTACCAGAAATACCAGACCGCGCTCGGCGGCGGCCTCAACAAGGTGATCGGCAAGGTCTTCCGCGTCGGCCATCTCGGCTGGCTGAACGAGGTGATGGTGCTGGCCTCGCTCTCGGCCGCCGAAATGGCGCTGCTCGACTGCGGCGTACGGCTGGCGCCCGGCTCCGGCGTCGGCGCCGCCATCCAGCACTTCCGCGCCTCGGCCACCGTGCCGGTCGCCGAAGCCGCCTGAGGGAGCCAACGATGAGCCACACCATCAACCATCTGAAGAAACTCCGCCTGCAGCGCAGCGAACTGGCGGTTCCCGGCTCCAGTCCGGAAATGATCGACAAGGCGGCCAACAGCGCCGCCGACTTCATCTTCCTCGACATCGAGGACGCCGTCGCCCCGCCCGACAAGGAGCGCGCCCGCAAGAACATCATCCAGGCGCTCAACGACATCGACTGGCGCGCCAAGGGCAAGACCGTCTCGGTGCGCATCAACGGGCTCGACACCCATTACATGTACCGCGACGTGGTCGACGTCATGGAGCAGGCCGGCGACCGGCTGGACACCATTTTGGTGCCGAAGGTCGGCGTGCCGGCCGACCTCTACATGGTCGAGGCCATGGTCAACCAGATCGAGATGGCAAAGGGTTTCGGGACCCGCGTCGGCCTCGAAGCACTGATCGAGACCGCGCTCGGCATGGCCAATGTCGAGGCGATTGCCGCGACACCCGGCCGGCTCGAAGCCATGCATTTCGGCGTCGCCGACTATGCCGCAAGCTGCAAGGCGCGCACGGTCAACATTGGCGGCCTCAACCCCGACTATCCCGGTGATCAGTGGCATTTCGCTCTGTCGCGGATGACCGTCGCCTGCCGGGCCTATGGCCTGCGCGCGATTGACGGGCCTTTCGGCGACTTCTCCGATCCGGAGGGCTACGTCGCCGGCGCCAGACGGGCGGCGGCGCTGGGTATCGAAGGCAAATGGGCAATCCATCCCTCGCAGATCGCGCTCGCCAACGACGTCTTCTCTCCACCGGAAAAAGAGGTCACCCGCGCCCGGCGCATCCTCGAAGTGCTGAAGGAGGCGGAGGCGCAGGGCAAGGGCGCGGCCGCCCTCGACGGCAAGATGATCGACGCCGCGTCGGAACGCATGGCGCGCAATGTTCTGGTGGTCAACGAGGCAATCGAACGCGCCGGTCAATTGTCTAGTGAGCCGCGCGTCGCCACGCATTGACCGTTCAGGGAGGACAAAATGGACATCCACGAATATCAGGCCAAGGAACTGCTGGCACGCCACGGCGTGCATGTGCCGCGCGGCGGGCTGGCCTACAGCCCCGAGCAGGCAACCTACAGGGCGCGCGAGATCGGCGGCAGCAAATGGGTGCTGAAGGCGCAGGTGCATTCCGGCGCCCGCGGCAAGGCCGGTGGCATCAAGCTCTGCGCCAATGACGAGGAAATCTCCAACGCGGCCGAGGCCATGCTCGGCCGCAAGCTGGTGACACAGCAGACCGGCCCGCGCGGCAAGCTGATTTCGCGCCTCTATCTCGAGGAATCCGTCGATATCGCGCAGGAGCTCTATGTCGGCTTCGTCCTCGACCGCAAGGAAGAGCGCGTCATGATCGTGGCCTCGGCTGCCGGCGGCATGGAGATCGAGGACATCGTCGAGAAGGCGCCGAATTCCATCCTGCGCACATCGGTCGATCCCGGTGTCGGCATGCAGCGTTTCCAGGCGCGCGAGATCGCCTTCGGCCTCGGCCTCGACCACAATCTGATCGGCAAGGCGACCGAGACCATCTTCAGCTGCTACCGGGTGTTTCGCGACTACGACGCCTCGATGCTGGAGATCAATCCGCTGGTGGTGACCCGCGACGGCAATCTGATCGCGCTCGACGCCAAAATGTCGTTCGACGAGAACGCGCTGTTCAGGCGGCCGGAAATCTCCGAGCTGCGCGACAAGAGCCAGGAAGACCCGCGCGAGACCTTCGCCAGCGACCGCGGCCTCTCCTATGTCGGGCTCGACGGCAACATCGGCTGCATCATCAACGGCGCCGGCCTCGCCATGGCGACCATGGACATGATCAAAATCGCCGGCGGCGAACCGGCCAACTTCCTCGACATCGGTGGCGGCGCCTCGCCCGAGCGGGTGGCCAAATCCTTCCGCGCCGTGCTCGGCGACAAGAATGTCGAGACCATACTGGTCAACATCTTTGCCGGCATCAACCGCTGCGACTGGGTCGCCGAAGGCGTCATCAAGGCGATACGCGAGGTCGGCGTCAACGTGCCGCTGGTGGTCCGTCTCTCCGGCACCAGGGCCGAGGAAGGCCGCCGCATCCTGGCTGATTCCGGCGAGGCGGTGATCGTTGCCGACACGCTGGCCGAAGCCGCCGAAAAAGCCGTCGCCGCCTGGCGCGCGGCCACCAAGAAAAAAGCAGCCTGAGGGAGGTCGAGAAAATGGCAATCCTGCTCAACCGCAGCACCCGCGTCATCGTCCAGGGGTTCACCGGCAAGATCGGCAGCTTCCATGCCGAGGACATGAAGCGCTACGGCACCAAGCTGGTCGGCGGCGTTACGCCCGGCAAAGGCGGCCAGAAGCATCTTGGCCTACCCGTCTTCAACACGGTCAAGGGCGCGGTGCGCGAGACCCGCGCGGAGGCCAGCATCGTCTTCGTGCCGCCGCCTTTTGCCGCCGATTCGATCATGGAAGCGGCCGACGCCGGCATAAAACTCTGCGTCTGCATCACCGACGGCATCCCGTCGCAGGACATGATGCAGGTCAAGCGCTACATGCTGCGCTACCGCTACGAGGACCGCATGCGGCTGATCGGGCCGAACTGCGCCGGCGTCATCACGCCCGGACAGGCGCTGATGGGCATCATGCCCGGCAGCATCTATCTGCCTGGCCGCGTCGGCATTGTCGGCCGCTCGGGAACCCTGGGCTACGAGGCGGCGTCGCAGATGAAGTCGCTCGGCATCGGCGTCTCGACCAGCGTCGGCATTGGCGGCGACCCGATCAACGGCTCGTCCTTCAAGGACATGCTGAAACTGTTCGAACAGGATGACGACACCGACGCCGTGGTGATGATCGGCGAGATCGGCGGACCGCAGGAAGCCGAAGCGGCGATCTGGGCGCGCGACAATATGAGGAAGCCGCTCATCGCCTACATCGCCGGCCTTTCGGCCCCCAAAGGCCGCCGCATGGGCCACGCCGGCGCCATCATCTCGGCCTTCGGCGAGTCGGCGCAGGAAAAGGTGGAGATCCTCAAGGACGCCGGGGTGATCATCGTGCCGACGCCGTCGTCGTTTGGTGAGGTGGTTGCAGAGACGCTGGCGGGGATGAAGAAGGCCGCCTGAACAGCGGCCTTCGCGTTCGACCGCGCCTCATGCCGCCTTGTCGGCTGCCGGCTTCGCGACCTTGGTGCGGGTGGCGCTGCGGCGGCCGTCGACGCTGACCGGAACGTCGCCGTCGACCGTGGCGCGACGGACCACCCGGTGCTGGTCGCCGTAATCGTTGACGGCGTAGTGTTGCGTCGCGCGGTTATCCCAGATCGCCACATCGCCGGCCTTCCAGCGCCAGCGCACGGTGTTCTCCGGCGCCAGCGCACGGTGTTCTCCGGCGCCGTGACATAGGACTGGAACACCTCGTAGAGCTTCGCTGAATCGCTTTTGGAAAGACCGATCAGCCGTTGCACGAAATTGCCGAGCAGCAGCGTGCGCTCGCCTGTTTCGGGATGGACGCGGACAACGGGATGCTCGGTCTCGTAGATCGTCGAGGTGAAGATTTCCTCGAAGTGCTTCTTTTCCGCGGCGCTCGCACGCGGCCGCACCGCGGCGTAATCGTAGGCGTTGCTGTGAACCGCCCAGAGATTGTCGGCGAGCAGTTTCAACGGCTCGGGCAGGTCCTGGTAGGCGGCCGCGGTGTTCGACCAGATCGTGTCGCCGCCGGCCGGCGGTATGACGACGCCGCGAAGAACGGAGAATTTCGGATAGGCATCTACGAAGGTGACGTCGGTATGCCATTGGTCGGCACGGCCGCCGCCACGGCTGGAATCGAGTTCGAGAATGGACGCCGTTCCCTTGACGGGACCTTGCGTCGGATGCGGGACGAGGTCGCCGAGACGCTGGGCAAAGCGCTCCTGCCCGGCATCGTCGAGATGCGCCTGGTCGCGGAAGAACACCACCTTGTGCCGCAACAGGATCTGGTTGATCGCCGCGACCGTCTGCTGCGGCAGGTCGCCGGAGAGCCGAATGTTCCTGATCTCTGCGCCGACGCGTCCGGTAAGCGGGACAATATCGGAAACCGGGATGATCTGCTCTACGGGGGTAAGTCTGGTCATGGGAACCTCTTCCTCTAAAGCCGCGGGCTGGTGGCAATGCTCCGCCGTCTGCCGGCCGCATAGCGATCGGCGGAGCAACTCCCTCATCGGGAGCCGACTTGCTTGGCAACGAGAGCACTGATCTCAACTCAGGAGGCGAAGGCCGCCAAGGCTTGCGAGCAGTACCGAGATCCCATTCAAAGCGTAATTCTACAAATTCCATAGACATTTCTTTTCAAAGTTCGGCGGCCCTGAGAAAAATGCCTTCTGTCCAATTCGTTCGTGAGCGGCAGGCGGTGGAGCGCTGCGCGACGCGGCCCGCACCAGTAGTGACGCTGTCGTATCCCCTTCGATATTGGAGATGGCGGGTGAATTGCATGCCTGATATTGATGGCTTCCACGCATCACGCAGGCGCCGAGATGACAGACTCCGATAAGGCTGACGCTGTCGAGCAATTGCTCGATACGCCTGACCTCGCCACCGCGCTGGAAAGCGACCAGTTCAAGAAATTTCTCGACCAGATGCCGATCGCGATCGCCGTCTCGGAATTGATCGCGAAGGAACGTGTCGTCTACGCCAATCCCGAATTCGAGAAGCTCTCGGACCTCAAGGCGCCGAAGCTTGCGCGGGAAAACTGGGCGGCCCTTTCCGGCAGGGGGCTTCATCGGCAGAAGGACAGGCCGCTCGCCGAGGCTGTCGTTGAAGACACCGATTTCGTCGGCACATTTCGCCTCGAGCGCGGCGAGGACAAGCCGGCAATCGTCGACGTTTATTCCAACGTTATCGAGGACGACAACGGCAAGCTCTGCTTCCGGCTGGTGGCGCTTGTCGACGTCACGGCACACGGTGAGACCGAGGACGCGCGACCCGCGGAGGAGCTCATCCGGGAGAAGGACACCCTGTTGCGCGAACTTCAGCATCGGGTGAAAAACAATCTGCAGATGATCACCGCTTTGATCCGGATGGAAACCCGCAACGCCACCGAACCGGACCAGAAGCGTTTCGAAAGGCTTGCCGGCCGGGTAGACGCATTGGCAATCCTCTACCAGACATTGTCGGCTGACCAGCAGAAGGATGAGGTGGATCTTGGCGTGTATCTTAGCCAGATCGCGTCCGCCGTCATGGCGTCGCACGCAGTCGAAGGTATCCGCCTCGACCTTAAGGTGGATACCTATCCGGTATCCATCAACGTTGCCATGCCGACAGGCCTGGTCGTCAATGAGTTGCTGACCAACGCTCTCAAACATGCATTCGTCGGGCGCGAGGGCGGCACGATCACGCTGCACAGCGTCGTCAGCGGCGATGGTTGCCGGGTGACTGTCGCCGATGATGGGATCGGTTTGCCGACGGGTGAGACCTGGCCCAGGCCCGGCAAGCTCGGCTCCCTGATCGCGCGGTCGCTGACCGAAAATGCCAAGGCGCAATTCGACGTCAAGTCGAGTGCCGGCGAGGGAACCAGGGTCACCATCGACTTCAAGCGATCGGCGGCGACGGACTGAGGCTATGCAACGGCGCGCCGGCAAATCCCGGCCGGACAGGTGCTTCGGGCGCTCGCGGGTGTGGCCTTAAGTCGCAAACGATTTGGCTGCAGAAGCGGGGCGCCGGGCTTCTTTGACGGTGCGATCAGCACCATATGTGGTCCACAGCCCTCCAAAACGAGAGAAGCTCGCTCCGACGGGTCGCATCGCGGTCGTCAGCCGGCAATGGCTATGAACCAGGAAACTGAAAACCATCATGCGTGAAAATATCAGACCAGCGTCGAGAGACGTCCCCCTCATTCAGCTAGGCCTCAACCAGTGCCGCTTCCCGGTGAGCG
This sequence comes from Mesorhizobium sp. M1078, assembly GCF_040318615.1. NCBI lineage: Bacteria > Pseudomonadati > Pseudomonadota > Alphaproteobacteria > Hyphomicrobiales > Phyllobacteriaceae > Mesorhizobium > Mesorhizobium sp. M1078. Next base: position 60,997 of record NZ_JAMYMP010000004.1, on the reverse strand, counting down.
AAGACCGCTCGGTACCCGGTGGTTACCGGTTTTGTGCCGGGCCGACGTCGCCGGATCGCGTCTACTGCGATCACCACCACACCGTCGTGACGGCCGTTGACCCTCGTCGAGCCCGTCCGGGTCTCCATTTCCCGCAACGACGCGCCGCTTAGGTCACCCACATCCCCTGCCCCGCCACCGTCAAAGCCAGGGACTCGGGTGCAGGAGGCTGGCCGGTGCGAGCCAAGCGGCGTTCGCGTGCGGCTCTGCGACTCTTGTTGCAACTCTGCTGCGGCCGGTTCAAGCGCCAAAGGCGATGATTTGGCGTCGACGGCCTGAGAAGTCGCAAGGATTTCAATGGCCGAAAAATTATGGTGCGGTCGAGAAGACTCGAACTTCCACGGGTTGCCCCACAGCGACCTCAACGCTGCGCGTCTACCAATTCCGCCACGACCGCCCGTGGTAGGAGCCGGAACGAACCGGCTCGCGGCGTGTAGCAAATCGTTTCCGGCGAAACAAGGGCGCGGCGCGCAATAATCGCCGCGAATTGGCATATCGGCCTCTACAGCGCCGCGCGTCCTGTGCGACGCGCAAAGGACGCTGCAGCACTTTGATGGCGCATGATCCTTTCCGAAGATCACCAATCTTCGGGATCATGCGCGAAGGCCCAAATGCGTGGCTCAACTGGACGTTTCAGCCGGATACCGCCATATGAAGGGCGAATGCATTCCGCCCCAGAGCGCAAGGCGGTTTCGCCAAGCCGGTGTGCATCACGCGAAAAACGAAAAAGCCATGACCGAACGCAGCCAGATCGCCACGTCGTTCCTGCCCTTGCCGGGTTCGGCGCCGGTCGAATGGCGCATCGAGCCCGGCCTGACCGGCTACACCGATGCGCTGGCCCTGATGGAAGCGCGCGCCGAGGCAATCCGCGCGGGTGCAGCCGCCGAGATGGTCTGGCTGGTCGAGCATCCGCCGCTTTACACCGCCGGGACCAGCGCCCGCATCGAGGACCTGATCGACCCCGACCGTTTCCCGGTCTTTGCCGCGGGGCGCGGCGGCGAATACACCTATCACGGGCCGGGGCAGCGGGTTGCCTATGTCATGCTTGACCTGAAGCGCCGGCGCGAGGATGTGCGCGCCTTCGTCGCCGCGCTCGAGCAGTGGATCATCGGCACGCTTGCCGCCTTCAATGTACGCGGCGAACGCCGCGAGGACCGCGTCGGAGTCTGGGTGGTGCGGCCCGAGCGCCCGTCCCTGCCCGACGGCTCGCCGGCTGAAGACAAGATCGCGGCCATCGGCATCCGGCTGCGGCGCTGGGTGAGCTTTCATGGCATTGCCGTCAATGTCGAGCCGGATCTCAGCCATTTCAGCGGCATCGTGCCATGCGGCGTGCCGGATCACGGCGTCACCAGCCTCGTCGACCTCGGCCTGCCCGTGACCATGGGCGATTTCGACCTGGCGCTGAAATCCGCCTTCGAGGATGTTTTCGGGGCAGCGGAGTCAACTTCTGCAGAACCGGCTCGCAAGGCCGGCTGAGTCTCGCCTCGACCAACGCTCAAAGCAACCGCGCCGAGGCCCACAACAGCCCGAAACCGTGAACGGCGAAGACGGCCAGCAGCGCGCCGGCGATGGCGAAACGATCGAAGGTGCGGATCGGTTTCAGTTCGTAGCGCGGTTTTACCCCGCTACCCACTGTCATCAGGCTGAGGATGGCAAAGACGGCGCCCGCCACCAGCAGAAAGGTTTGGGAAAAGCCGGCCAGCCAGCCAAGCCACAGCAAGGCCGAGAGCAGCGAAAACGAGGCGAGCGCCAGGGCGACCGGCCCCGGGCAGATCTGGCGCAGTACCTGGCCGCCGTCGAATTTCCAAACCGGCACCAGATTGGCGATGTTGAACAATGCGGCAAAGCCGGCAAGCGTCGCCAGAAGGGCCGCGGCGAGCCGATGTCCCTCGCCGGATGCGAGCCCGCTGGCGACGATCAGCAGCGGTACCAGGAACGCGGAAAAACCAGCGCCCATCAGCGCCACGAAGGCGACCTCGAAGCAGCTGTCATAAGGCCGGCCGCCAATGGCGATGCCGCCGAGCAGCGGGATAAAGATCATCCGCGCCTTGCGATGACCGGTTAGCCGAAAGGCCGCCATGTGGCCGAGCTCATGCAGGGCAACCACCGAGGTCAGGATCGCGGCCAGCGCCAGGCCGCCGAGATTGAGCCCGAAGAACGGCCAAAGGATGAAAGCCGACAGAACGGCGAAACCGACCTGGCTCAGCGGATGCTCGAACCAGCCGCCCTTGCGATACTGTCCGGTCCTCGCCCAGATCTCCAGCTTGCCGAGCTCGCGGCGCATGGCGAAGTAGCGGAACACCAGGAAGGCGACGCCGCGATAGCGATCGGTCTGACTGAGCGTCACCCGCGTGCCGGCACCTTCCGAGGTGAGTTCGGTGGTCTCGTAAAAATCCTTCCAGAACGACGCGTCGAGCGCGGTATCCTCGATGACCCGCATCGAAAAACGACTGCCTTCGACGACGTCCTCGAAGCGCGACCTTCGCTCGATCGGCTGGCCGTCCCGGCCCTCCCAGGACAGCAGGATGCGGGCCGTGCCCTGCCCGTCCAGCGGCTGGGCCGAGAGTATCTCGCCGGACCAGCCGGCATCGCTGCCGAGCGGCCACAGCGCCTGCCAGAGGCGCTGCCGGTCCACGGCAACCACGCGGCTCAGCCGCACCGTGCGCAAACCGAGCGGCGCAGTCATCAGAAGGAAAATCAGTCCGAGATTACCGGCCACGAGAAGGGCCGTCACGATCGGCGACACCTGAGGTTTTTGCTCCCTGTCTTGGCGGGGCAGCCTAGCGTCATGGCGGCAAGAAAGGCTTAACGGCACAGCGCCTTCCTGCCCGCCTAAAACAGTGCGGCGAACCGCAGTTGCATCACATGGCGCCGATCCAGACGGCCATGGAAACCAGAAACGCACTCATGCACACCAACGAAACGACGTCCTGAACAAGATCGCTCATAACTCTCTCCTGTTGTTGCTATGTTCGTATTCTGTTCTAACTTTGTTCGAAAGTCAATGAGCGGAAAGCGGCATGCCGACGAATCCTGACAGCCGGTTTGGGCAGGGTTAAGGAAAGGTTGACGGGGTGACGGCAGTGCTGACGCAGGGCGCATCGCATGCCTTTGCGATCGGCCGACACGCACCAATCACTTCGTCATCCTAGGGCGGAGCAAGGAGCGCAGCGACGCAGCGCAGACGCTAGGATGACGAAGTTGGGGCCTACGACGGAACGACCTTGCCGTCCGCCAGCGTCACCCGCCGGTCCATGCGCGAGGCGAGTTCGTGATTGTGGGTGGCGATCAGCGCGGCAAGGCCGGACTGCTTGACCAGCGCGCCGAGCGCCTCGAACACATAGGACGCGGTGACCGGGTCGAGATTGCCGGTCGGCTCGTCGGCGAGCAGCAGCAAGGGCGCGTTGGCGACCGCGCGGGCAATGGCGACGCGCTGCTGCTCGCCGCCGGACAGCTCCGACGGACGGTGCGACGCGCGCTTGCCGATCTGCATATAGTCGAGCAGCTGTGCTGCGCGCTCCGACGCCTCCTTGCGCGAAAGCCCTTTGATCAGCTGCGGCATCATGATGTTTTCCAGTGCCGAAAACTCCGGCAGCAGATGATGGAACTGATAGACGAAGCCGACATCGTTGCGGCGGATCGCCGTGCGTTCGTCGTCGGAGAGCCGTCCGCAGGCGCGGCCGGCCAGAATGACGTCACCGGCGTCGGGGCGCTCGAGCAGGCCCGCCGTGTGCAGCAGCGTCGACTTGCCGGTGCCCGACGGCGCCACCAGCGCCACCATCTCGCCGCGTTTCAGCGAAAAGTCGGCGCCGTTCAAAATGGTGAGCTTGCGCGGCCCCTGGACATAGTGCCGCTCGACGCTCTTCAGCTCGATAATGATCTCGGACTTCATTCGTATCTCAAGGCCTCGACCGGATCGAGCCGTGCGGCGCGCCATGCCGGAAACACTGTTGCCAGGAAGGACAGGCCGAGCGCCATCAGGATGACATAGGTGGTCTCGCGCGGGTCCATCTTTGCCGGCAGCTGGCTGAGGAAATAGAGTTCCGGATTGAACAGCACCTTGCCGGTCATCCAGGAGAAGAACTGGCGGATGGATTCGATGTTGGTGCAGATGAGCACCCCGAGCAGCACGCCGGCGAGCGTGCCGGTGACGCCGATCGCAGCACCCGTCATCAGGAAGATGCGCAGGATGGCGCCGCGCGAGGCGCCCATCGTGCGCAGGATGGCGATGTCGTGGCCCTTGTCCTTCACCAGCATGATCAGGCCCGAAATGATGTTGAGCGCCGCCACCAGCACGATCAGCGTCAGGATCATGAACATGACGTTGCGTTCGACCTGCAGTGCGGAAAAGAACGTCTCGTTGCGCTGGCGCCAGTCGACCATATCGATCGGCCGCTGCGCCGCCGCATCGACCAGCGGTTTCAGCGCGTCGACATTATCGGGATTGTCGACATAGATCTCGATCGTCTGCGCCCTGCCGTCCATGTTGAAATAGAGCTGCGCTTCGGAAAACGGCATGTAGACGATGGAGCTGTCATACTCCGACATGCCGACCTCGAAGATCGCCGCCACCTTGTAGCCCTTCAGCCGCGGCGTCGTGCCCATCGGCGTCACATCGCCGTCCGGCGAGATCAGCGTGATGGTGTCGCCGAGCACAAGGCCGAGATTCTCCGCCATGCGCTTGCCGATAGCGACGCCCTCGCCGGAGTCGAAGCCGTCAAGCGTGCCTTGCTTGACGTTCTGGGCGACGATGGCGATCTTGCCGAGGTCTTCGGCCCTGATACCGCGCACCAGCGCGCCCATGCCGCCGCCGACATTGCCTTGCGCCAGCACCTGGCCGTCGATCAGCGGTATCGCGTATTCGACGCCGGCCACGCCGTTGATGCGGGCGGCGACCTGCGCATAGTCCTCAAGCGGCGAATCCAGCGGCTGCACGATCAGATGGCCGTTGACGCCGAGGATGCGGGTCAGAAGTTCGGCTCGAAACCCGTTCATGACAGCCATGACGACGATCAGCGTGGCGACGCCCAGCATGATGCCGAGGAAGGAGATCGAGGCGATGACCGAGATCACCGTCTCCTTGCGGCGCGACCGCAAATAACGCCAGGCGACCATGCGTTCGAACATGGAGAACGGGCCGGCGACCGGAGACTTGGTGACCGGAGACTTGGCGACCGGAGACTTGCCAACCGGAGACTGGGCTACCGAAGACTTCGCTGCCGCGGCTTCGCTCATGCGGTTGCACCGAAGCGTTTCCTGGCCTCCGCGACCGGCAGCGTCTCGCGCTCGCCGGTCCGGCGGTTCTTGATCTCGATCTCGCCGGCGGCCACGCCGCGCGGCCCAACGATCACCTGCCAGGGCAGGCCGATCAGGTCGGCGGTGGCGAACTTGCCGCCCGGCCGCTGGTCGGTGTCGTCGTAAAGCACATCCTTGCCGGCGCCGGTGAAGGCGGCGTAGAGCTCGCCGCAGACGCGGTCGCACTCGGCGTCGCCGGCCTTCATGTTGATCAGGCCGATGTCGAACGGCGTCACCGCTTCCGGCCAGATGATGCCGTTGTCGTCATGGTTGGCCTCGATGATCGCCGCCACCAGCCGCGACGGACCGATACCGTAGGAGCCGCCGGAAACGAAATGATCCTTGCCGTCGGGCCCGGTCACCTTGGCGCCCATGGGCTTGGAATATTTGTCGCCGAAATGGAAGATGTGGCCGACCTCGATGCCGCGTGCCGAGACCCGGTCGGCTTCGCCAAGCTTGTCCCAGGCCGCCTCGTCATGCATCTCGTCGGTGGCGGCGTAAGGCGTCGTCCACGTCTTGACGATGTCGGCGATCTCGCCGTCATTGCCGAAGTCGGTTTTCTCGCCGGGCACCTGGAGCGACAGATATTCGCGGTCGCAATAGACCTGGCTCTCGCCGGTGTCGGCCAGGATGATGAATTCATGGCTGAGATCGCCGCCGATCGGCCCGGTGTCGGCTCGCATCGGAATGGCCTGCAGCCCCATGCGCGTGAACGTCCTGAGATAGGACACGAACATGCGGTTGTAGGCGGCCTTGGCGCCCTCGAAATCGAGGTCGAAGGAATAGGCATCCTTCATCAGGAACTCGCGGGAGCGCATGACGCCGAAGCGCGGCCGCACCTCGTCGCGGAACTTCCACTGGATGTGGTAGAGGTTGAGCGGCAAATCCTTGTACGACTTGACGTAGGCGCGCACGATCTCGGTGACCACTTCCTCATTGGTCGGACCGTAGAGCATGTCTCGGTCCTGTCGGTCCTTGATGCGCAGCATCTCCTTGCCGTAATCGTCATAGCGGCCGCTTTCGCGCCACAGATCGGCCGACTGGATGGTCGGCATCAGGATTTCCAGAGCGCCGGCGCGGTTCTGCTCCTCGCGGATGATGCGGCAGACGTTGTCGAGCACCAGCTTGCCTAGCGGCAGCCAGGAAAAGCTGCCCTGCCCCTGCTGGCGGATCATGCCGGCACGCAGCATCAGCCGGTGCGAGACGATCTCGGCCTCGCGCGGATTTTCTTTCAGGATGGGCAGGAAAAACTGCGACAAACGCATGGACAGGTCCGTGAGAGAGGAGGCTGCGCCGGAATCGGCGCGGCTGGCTTGCTTGCCCCGGCTTCATAGCTATTTCGTGACGGAATGGAAACCCGACCGGCCGCATCGGTCCGAAATCGCAAAAATCGATTCTTCTTCCAAAGACCTTCGCACCGAAAACGATAATGCTTTTGATGCAAAATGATGACCCTGACTCCGAAGTGCTCACACACGCTTTGCGCGTCCGGGCGACGCGGCACACCTGACCAGATTAAGGCGGCAGCCCCGGTGTTGTTCGTTTCGCAAGCAAAGCCTGCCGCACTATTGTGCACTGCAGCACAGATTGCCCGATTGCGGGCAAAATTCTGCGTGACAATTTCATCAGGGTTAGGCTAGTGTGCCCCGATAACCGAGAGGGTGGAGAAAAATCTGCTCTCCTACGCGGTCAAAGTCTTGGGAGGATGCGATCTAGGCGCGGTTACCCGCTGCCGCCGGAAACCGGAAAACAGATCGGAACGCGTTTAAATTGCAAGGCCTTGTGCCTTGCATTTTTTTTGCCTGATCATCTGGTTAGATCAACCTGTTCCCAAATCACGTGAGCTTGCGTCAGCCTGACACCAAGGCGTGATTCTAATGCGGGTGGGCCATGCCTGACCGCCGATTGCGCATCGCAGGCTGGCGAGACAAAACCTGAGTTTGGCGCTTCGAAACAGGCACAAACATCCCAGCCGATCTGTCGGCGGGAAAGTGTTAGTTAGCCGGTGCCCGGCTGGCTTCGGGGATGATGTGCGGGACTTCGTCGAGGTTGTAGCCCAGCCCGTGCGTCAGGCTGTAGAAAACCCCCATGACGACAGCCGTGACGATGGTGGTGCGGATCACGGCGCGCAGCATATGCGGTCCGCGCGGCGCGCTCGCAACCGTGCCCAGCGTCACGTCCTGGTCGTCATCCTGCGTCTTGACGCTGAACGGCAGCACGATGAACAGCATCAGCCACCAGGTGATGAAGAACAGCGCGGCAAACGAAATCCAGCTCATGCCTGCTCCAGTTCGACCAGCGTGCCGAAGAAGTCCTTGGGGTGCAGGAACAGCACCGGCTTGCCGTGAGCGCCGGTTTTGGGATTGCCGTCGCCCAGCACGCGGGCGCCGCTTGCTTTGAGGTGATCGCGCGTGGCAAGGATGTCGTCGACCTCGTAGCAGACATGATGCATGCCGCCCGAGCGGTTCTTGTCCAGAAAGGCCGCGATCGGCGACCCCTCGCCCAGCGGCTCCAGGAGTTCGATCTTGGTGTTGCCGACATCGACGAACACCACGGTAACCCCATGCTCGGGCAGCGCTTGCGGCGCGGTGACCTTCGCGCCAAGCGTATCGCGATAGGCCGCAATCGCCGCGGCCAGGTCCGGCACGGCAAGTGCTACATGGTTCAGGCGTCCCAGCATGAAGTGCTCCACAAGTTAAGGGAGTAGGGAATGGGCAGTAGGCAGTAGTGATACATCTGCATTTTTCTCCACTGCCTACCGCCTACTGCCTATTCCCTCACCTCGTCACAAACACCGTCACCAGCGGCTTCTTGCCCCAGGCTTCGTTGGCGGCGCCGCGCACGGCGCGCCGCACCGCTTCCTGCACCAGGTCGAGGTCCTTGCGGCGCTGGCGTGGGATCGAGTCGACCGCGCCGACGGCCGCGTCGAGCATCAGATCTTCCATGTTTTCGCCACGGGCATCGGCCTCGGCGACGCCGATGGCGACCAGATCGGGATCGCCGGCGAGCTCATATTTATCGTCGAGCACGACATTGACCGCGACATGGCCGGCGAAGGATAGCTTGCGCCGGTCGCGTATGCCCATCGCCTGGTCGGTGCCGATCAGCCTGCCGTCCTTGTAGATGCGGCCGAACGGCACCTGGTCGATGATCGTGGCCGGACCCGGCGCCAGCCGCAGCATGTCGCCGTCGCGCACTTGCGCCACCTGGCCGATGCCCGACGTCGACATCAGCGACCCCTGCGCCACCAGATGCGCGGCTTCGCCGTGCACGGGAACGCCGATCTGCGGCCGCACCCATTCATACATCCTGCGCAATTCGCTGCGGCGGGGATGGCCGGAGACATGCACCAGCGCGTCGCCATCCTCGATGATCTTGATGCCGAGGTCGATGAGGCGGTTCTTGATCTCGAGGATCGCCTTCTCGTTGCCGGGAATGGTGCGTGAGGAAAACACCACCGTGTCGCCGGCCGTCAGCGACACCGACTTCATCTCGTCGCGCGACAGTTTTGCCAGCGCTGCCAGCGCCTCGCCCTGGCTGCCGGTGCAGATGATGACCAGGTTCTCGCGCGGGATGAAGCCGAAATCCTCTTCGGCGATGAACTCCGGCAGCCCGTCCATGTAGCCGAGTTCGCCGGCGACATCGATGACCCGCTTCAGCGAGCGGCCGAGCACCAGGCACTGGCGGCCGGCATCGCGCGCCGCCTTGGCGATGGAGACGATGCGTCCGACATTGGAGGAGAAGGTGGTGACGGCGACACGGCCGACAGCGCTCTGGATGACGCCCCTGAGGCCTTCGCCCACCGCCACTTCCGACGGCGATTCGCCTTCGCGCAGCGCATTGGTGGAATCGCAGACCAGCGCCAGAACGCCCTTGTCACCATAGGCGCGAAACCGCGCCTCGTCGGTTTTCGGACCGATCGTCGGTTCCGGATCGATCTTCCAGTCGCCGGTATGGATGACGGTGCCGGCCGGCGAGGTGATCGCCAGCGACATCGGCTCGGGGATCGAGTGCGCCACCGGAATGGCCTCGATCGAGAACGGGCCGACAGTGAATGTTTCGCCTGCCCGGTAGATCGTCACCGGAATTTTCTTCGGCGCGCCCTGCTCGCCCTGCCGCTTGGCGTCCAGCAGTCCGGCGCTGAACGGTGTCATCCACACCGGCGCCTTCAGCTTCGGCCAGATGTCGAGCAGCGCCCCGTAATGGTCTTCATGCGCGTGGGTGATGATGATGCCGCGCAGGCCGGCGAGGTTCTCCTCGATGAAGCGCGTATCGGGCAGGATCAGGTCGACGCCAGGATGCGCCGCATCGGGAAAAGTCACGCCGACATCGACGACGATCCACTCGCGCGCGCTAGGCGGCCCATAGCCGTAAAGGGCGAAGTTCATGCCGATCTCGCCGACGCCGCCGAGCGGCACGAAGACGAGTTCGGCGTTTTGCGCTTTCGCCATCAATTTTCCCTTCCCGGCCCTTGCGGCCAGCCCCTAAATCTTTGCCGACGCGACGGCGCCGAAATGCACGTCGCCGGCGGCTACCGTCACGACCGACCCCTCATCATCGCGGATCACGAAACGGCAGTCCGCGTCAATGGTCTCGAAGGTACCGCGCACCACATTCCCGTCAATCCTGACAGCAACCTCGCCGCCAAGCCCCGCCGCGCGCGATAGCCAGCGACGCCGGATGGCGTCGAGCCCGCGTCCGTCATCCCACAGCCGGGCATTGTCGGTCCAGGCATCGGACAGCGCCAAGAACAGCGTTTCGGCGTCGCATGTCGCGCCCAGCGCCTGAAGCGATGTCGCCGGATACGGCAAATCCGGCGGATGCGCCACCACATTGACGCCGATGCCCACCGCCACCGCGAAACGGCCGCCATCGAGAATGGCCGATTCCAGCAGGATGCCGGCCAGCTTGGCGCCGGAGGCCAGCACATCGTTCGGCCATTTCAGCTCGAAGCGGTTCTGCCCCTGGCTGGCGCCGTCGAGGCCGATAGCGATCCTGCCCTTCGGCACCACGGCGTCGAGCGCGTCGGCCAGCGACAGGCCGGCGACGAAGCCCAGCGTCGCCGCCAGACGCAACTCACCGCCGGTGATGACCAGCAATGTCGCCGCCAGATTGCCCTCGGGCGATACCCAGGCCCTGCCGCGGCGGCCACGGCCGCTTTCCTGCTTCTTGGAAACGACCCACAATTTGCCGGGATCGCCTGCCCTTGCATGGTCCAGCGCCAGCGTGTTGGTGGAACCCACACTGTCATGCGCCTCGAGCCGGAACCCTTCCGTCTCAGAGGTTGGAGCCAGCCGAAATGCCATCCGGTCAGAAAAATGTCTTGGCGGCGGCTTCGGCGTAGGTCGCGATCGGACCGCCGATCAGCACATAGAACAGCACGAAAGCGCCGGAGACACCAAGCACGAGGCGCAGCTCAACCGCCATCGGAACGAAGCCACCGGCCGGTTCGTCGAACCACATGATCTTGATGATACGCAGATAGTAGAAAGCGCCCACGACGGAGGCCAGCACGCCGATGATCGCCAGCGCATAGAGGTTGGCGTTGATGGCGGCGAGGAACACGTACCATTTCCCCCAGAAACCGGCGAGCGGCGGGATGCCGGCCAGCGAGAACATCAGGATGGTCAGGATCGTCGCCATGATCGGGTTGGTCGACGACAGACCGGCGAGATCGCTGATCTGCTCGACATTGCCTTCCTTGCGCCGCATGGCGAGGATGAAGGCGAAGGTGCCGAGCGTCATGACGAGATAGATCAGCATGTAGATGGCGACGCCGCGCACGCCGGCCTGGCTGTTGGCGGCTAGGCCGACCAGCGCGTAGCCCATATGGCCGATCGAGGAGTACGCCATCAGCCGCTTGATGTTGGTTTGGCCGATCGCGGCGAAGGAGCCGAGCGCCATCGAGGCGATCGAGATGAAGACGATGATCTGCTGCCAGTCGGAAGCGATCGGCTTGAAGGCGCCCATGGTGACGCGCACGATCAGCGCCATTGCCGCCATTTTGGGGGCAGCCGCCAGGAAGGCGGTGACCGGCGTCGGCGCGCCCTCGTAGACATCGGGCGTCCACATGTGGAACGGCACCGCGGAAATCTTGAAGGCAAGACCGGCCAAAACGAAAACCAGGCCGACGACGAGGCCGAGCTGGCGCTCACCGCTGCCAAGCGCCGAGGCGATTTCTTGGAAGCCGACATTGCCGGTGTAGCCGTAAATGAGGCTGATTCCGTAAAGCAGCATGCCCGACGACAGCGCGCCGAGCACAAAATACTTCAAACCGGCCTCGGTCGAACGCAGATTGTCGCGATTGATCGCCGCCAGCACGTAAATCGCCAGCGACTGCAGTTCGAGGCCGAGATAGAGCCCGATCATGCCGTTGGCCGAGATCATCAGCATCATGCCGAGCGTGCACAACAGGATCAGCACCGGGTATTCGAACTTGTCGAAATGCTCCTGCCTGGCGAAGCGCATCGACATCACCAGCGTCACCGCCGAACCGATCAGCGACAGCACCTTCATGAAGCGGGAGAACGGATCCTGGATGAAGGCGTTGCCATAGGCTGCGCCCTGCCCCGTGGGAAAGATCAGCCATAGGCCTGCGATCACCAGCACGGCGACGGCAAGGACAGTCACCAGAATGGCAGTGTTGGCGCGCGAATAGGCGCCGACCATCAACAGCGCCAGCGCGCCGATGGCGAGGATCAGCTCCGGCGTCGAGAGCGAAAGGCTGGAATAAAGGTCCGGCGTCATGGTTCGCAAAACCTCTGGTCAGTTCGCCGCCGCGGTCTGCGCGGCGCCGATGGATGCGGTGACATTGGTGACGAGCGCCTTGACCGACTGGGCCGTGGCATCGAAGACGGGAGCGGGATAAACGCCGAAGAAGATGACCAGCACGACCAGCGGGTAGATGATTGCCTTCTCGCGCGTCGACAGATCGAGCAGGCCCTTCAGGCTTTCCTTGGTCAGCGCGCCGAAGATGACCCGGCGGTAGAGCCAGAGCGCGTAGGCCGCCGACAGGATGACGCCGGTGGCGGCGAAGAAAGCCACCCAGGTGTTGACCCGGAACACGCCGAGCATGGTCAGGAACTCGCCGACGAAGCCTGACGTGCCGGGCAAGCCGACATTGGCCATGGTGAAGATCAGGAACACGGTTGCGTATTTCGGCATGTTGTTGACCAAGCCGCCATAGGCGTCGATCTCTCGCGTGTGCATGCGGTCGTAAATGACGCCGACGCACAGGAACAGTGCGCCCGAGACGAGGCCGTGGCTCAGCATCTGGAAGATCGCGCCCTGCACGCCTTCCTGGTTCATGGCGAAGATGCCCATGGTGACGAAGCCCATATGGGCGACGGAGGAATAGGCGATCAGCTTCTTCATGTCCTCCTGCATCAGCGCCACCAGCGAGGTGTAGATGATGGCGACGACCGACAGCGTGAACACCAGCGGTGCGAACATTTCCGACGCCAGCGGGAACATCGGCAGGGAGAAGCGCAGGAAGCCGTACCCGCCCATTTTCAACAGTATGCCCGCCAGGATCACCGAGCCCGCCGTCGGCGCTTCGACATGCGCATCGGGCAGCCAGGTGTGCACCGGCCACATCGGCATCTTCACCGCGAAGGAGGCGAAGAAGGCTAGAAATAGCCATGTCTGCATGTGGGCCGGGAAGTTGTGGGTCAGCAGCGTCGGGATGTCGGTGGTGCCCGCCTGGAAGAACATCGCCATGATGGCGAGCAGCATCAGCACCGAGCCGGCGAGCGTATAGAGGAAGAACTTGAACGAGGCGTAGACGCGGCGCTTGCCGCCCCAGACGCCGATGATGATGAACATCGGAATCAGGCCGGCCTCGAAGAAGACGTAGAACAGCACGATGTCGAGCGCGCAGAACACGCCGATCATCAGCGTTTCCAAGAGCAGGAAGGCGATCATGTAGGCCTTGACGCGCTTGTCGATCGCTTCCCACGACGCCAGGATGCAGAGCGGCATGAGGAACGTCGTCAGGATGACGAACAGCATCGAAATGCCGTCGACGCCCATATGGTAGGAGATGCCGGAATCCAACCAGGCAAACTTCTCGACGAACTGGAAGCCGGCTTGCGAATTGTCGAAGCCGGTCCAGATGAACAGCGAGATGATGAAGGTGGCCGCTGTCGTCGTGAACGCGATGGCGCGGATGTTGCGACGCGCATTCGGGCTGTCATCCCTGATGAACAGGATCAGCAGCACACCTACGAGCGGCAGGAAGGTGACCAGCGAGAGGATTGGCCAGGCGGTCATCAGAGCATCATCCAGGTGACGAGTGCGGCCACGCCGATCAGCATGGCGAAGGCATAGTGATAGAGATAGCCGGTCTGTAGCTTGACGACGCGGTCGGTGACGTCGACGACACGCGCCGAAATGCCGTCAGGGCCGAGCCCGTCGATGATGGTGCCGTCGCCGGTCTTCCACAAGAACCTGCCCAGCGCCTTTGCCGGCCGCACGAACAGGACGTCGTAGAGCTCGTCGAAGTACCATTTGTTGAGCAGGAAGGCATACAGCAGCCGATGGTTGGCGGCGACGCTCCGGGGCAGTTCCGGCGAGCGGATGTAGAACTTCCAGGCGACGGCAAAGCCGATGATCATGGCGACGAACGGTGCCAGCTCGACCCACAGCGGCAATTCGTGGATATCGTGCAGGATGTGGTTGTCCGGCAGCGTGAACAGCGAGGCCTTCCAGAATTCGGTATAGCCTTCGCCGATGAAGGCACCATGGAAGATAACGCCGGCAAACAGCGCGCCCGCGGCCAGGATGAACAGCGGCACCAGCATCACCGGCGGCGATTCATGGACATGGTGCATGACGTCGTGGCTCGCCCGCGGCTCGCCATGGAAGGTCATGAAGATCAGCCGCCAGGAGTAGAAGGAGGTGAAGCAGGCGGCGATGACCAGCAGGACAAAAGCGAGGCCGGCGACCGAATTGTGGCCGGCAAAGGCAGCCTCGATGATGGCATCCTTGGAGAAGAAGCCGGCGGTGCCGATGACGGTCACCGGAATGCCGACGCCGGTCAGCGCCAGCGTGCCGATCACCATCATCCAGTAGGTCTTCGGAATGAGCTTCCGCAGGCCGCCCATCTTGCGCATGTCCTGCTCGTCGGAGACGGCATGGATGACCGAGCCGGAGCCCAGGAACAGCAGCGCCTTGAAGAAGGCGTGCGTGAACAGATGGAAGATCGCCGCGCCATAGGCGCCGACGCCGAGCGCGACGAACATGTAGCCGAGCTGCGAACAGGTCGAATAGGCGATGACGCGCTTGATGTCGTTCTGGACCAGGCCGACGGTCGCCGCGAAGAAGGCGGTGAAGGCGCCGATGAAGGTCACCACGGTCAGCGCCGAATGCGACAGTTCGAACAGCGGCGACAGCCGCGCCAGCATGAACACGCCGGCCGTGACCATGGTGGCGGCATGGATCAGCGCGGAAACCGGGGTCGGGCCCTCCATCGCGTCCGGCAGCCAGGTGTGCAGCGGCACCTGCGCCGACTTGCCCATGGCGCCCATGAACAGCAGCAGGCAGACGATGGTCATGGCTGCCTGCTTGTCCAGCGCGTAGCCGAGGAAGGTCAGCACGGCCGCGCCTTGTGGGGCGCCTTCAGCCGGAATGAACGTCGCGGCATTGGCGAAGATGGTGCCGAGATTGACCGAGCCGAACAAAACGAAGACGCCGAAAATGCCGAGCGCGAAGCCAAAATCGCCGACGCGGTTGACGACGAAGGCCTTGATGGCAGCAGCATTGGCCGACGGCCTCTTGTACCAGAAGCCGATCAGCAAATAAGAGGCGAGACCCACCCCTTCCCAGCCGAAGAACATCTGCACGAGGTTGTCCGCCGTCACCAGCATCAGCATGGCGAAGGTGAACAACGACAGATAGGCGAAGAAGCGCGGCCGGTTCGGATCGTGGTGCATGTAGCCGATCGAATAGATGTGGACCAGCGCCGACACCGTGTTGACCACCACCAGCATGACCACCGTCAGCGTATCGATCCTGAGCGCCCAGGACGCGTCCAAGCCGCCGGATTGGATCCAGCGCAGTACCGGCACGGTGAACACCTCGCCTTCGCCGAAGCCGACGGAGAAGAAGGCGACCCAGGACAGCACGGCCGAGATCACCAGGAAGCCTGAGGTGATATATTCCGATGCCTTGGCGCCGAGCGCATTGCCGAACAGGCCGACAATCAGGAAGCCGAGCAGCGGAAGGAAGACGATCGCTTGATACATGTTAGCCCCGTCAACCCTTCATCTGGTTCACGTCTTCGACCGCGATCGAGCCGCGGTTGCGGAAGAAGACGACGAGAATGGCAAGACCGATGGCCGCTTCGGCGGCCGCGACCGTCAGCACGAACAGGGCAAACACCTGGCCGACGAGATCGCCCAATGCCGCCGAGAAGGCGACGAAATTGATGTTGACCGCCAAAAGGATCAGCTCGATCGACATCAGGATGACGATGATGTTCCTGCGGTTCAGGAAGATGCCGAACACGCCGAGCGTGAACAGGATCGCCGATACGGTCAGGTAATGTGCGATGCCGACGACCATCTCAGAGCCCCTCGCCCGACTTGACCTTGCGGATTTCCATGCCTGTCGCCGGCGTGCGGCCGACCTGGGCGGCGATCGACTGCCGCTTGACCCCTTCCTTGTGGCGCAGCGTCAGCACGATGGCGCCAATCATGGCGACCAGCAGGATGAGGCCCGAAATCTGGAAGTAGTAGAGGTAGTCCGTATAGAGGATGTCGCCGAGTGCTGCGGTGTTTGTCCGCGCGGCAAGATCCGGGATGGGTTTGGAGACCGTCGAGGCCAGTTGCGGCGCGAAGGTGTAGCCGCCGAGCACCACGATCAGCTCGGCCGCCAGGATCAGCCCGACCAGCGCGCCGATCGGCGCATATTGCAGGGCGCCTTCCTTCATCTCGGCGAAGTCGACATCGAGCATCATGACGACGAACAGGAACAGCACCATGACCGCGCCGACATAGACGACGAGCAGGATCATCGCCAGGAACTCGGCGCCGGTCAGCATGAACAGGCCGGCGGCGTTAAAGAAGGTCAGGATCAGGAACAGCACGGAATGCACGGGGTTGCGCGACGAAATGACCATGAAGGCCGACGCCACCGCGACAAAGGCGAAGAGGTAGAAAAAGGCCGCCTCTAGTCCACTCAGCATTGGGGATCCCCCGGGTTCCTGTCCAAACAGGACATCCGTCCTGTTTGATTTCTGCGACCGCCTCCGGCCGGCAAGTTGCGTTGTCCTTAGACGAGGGCCCTCGCCCCGTCCATGCGTCAAATGTCAGCGGTAAGGCGAGTCCAGCGAGATGTTGCGCGCCAGTTCGCGCTCCCAGCGGTCGCCATTCGCCAGCAGCCTGTCCTTGTCGTAGTAAAGCTCTTCGCGCGTCTCCGTCGCGAACTCGAAATTCGGCCCCTCGACGATGGCGTCGACCGGGCAGGCTTCCTGGCAGAAGCCGCAATAGATGCACTTCACCATGTCGATGTCGTAGCGCACGGTGCGGCGCGTGCCGTCATTGCGGCGCGGGCCGGCCTCGATGGTGATCGCCTGCGCCGGACAGATCGCTTCGCACAATTTGCAGGCGATGCAGCGTTCCTCGCCATTGGGATAGCGGCGCAGCGCGTGCTCGCCACGGAAGCGCGGGCTGGTCGGCCCTTTCTCGTGCGGATAGTTGATCGTTTCCTTCGGCGCGAAGAACTGGCGCATCGACAGGAAGAAGGCGCTGACGAAATCCTGCAGCAGCAGCGATTTTGCGGCTTGAGCAAGCGCACTCATTCGGCACCCCCAAAAATCTGTATTGCAGCGATGGCGCCGACAAACCCAAACAAAACAGGCATCAGGAAACGGTAAGCAAGTGTCGTCAGAGCAGCCAATTTCTGCTTGTCCCAGCTAAACACCGGGGCTCGATAGTTTGCTGCCAACCTTTGTTCCTGTTGCCGCAAGACGTAAGGAAGCACGACCAGATTGCCGAACAACGCCACGACTACGCCGGCAACTGCTCCCAAAAAACCAAGGGTGAAATCGCCCATCACGCCATCCCCGTGATCTTGAGGAAGGCCGCGGTGGCAACGACCATGAACAGCGAGATCGGCAAAAATACTTTCCAGCCGAGCCGCATCAGCTGGTCGTATCGGTAGCGCGGCACGAAGGCCTTCACCATGGAGAACATGAAGAACATCAGGCAGATCTTGAGCACGAACCAGATCACGCCGGGCACCCAGGTGAAGGGGGCGAAGTCGAAGGGCGGCAGCCAGCCGCCGAGGAACAGGATGGTGGCCAGCGCGCACATCATCACCACGGCGACATATTCGCCGAGGAAGAACAACAGGAACGGCGTCGAGGAGTATTCGACCATGTGGCCGGCGACGAGTTCCGACTCGGCTTCCACCAGGTCGAAGGGCGGGCGGTTGGTCTCGGCCAGCGCCGAGATGAAGAAAATGACGAACATCGGGAACAGCGCCAGCCAGTGCCAGTCGAGGAAGCTGTTGGGCAGGCCAAGCTTGGTGCCCAGACCGTCCTGCTGCGACAGCACGATGTCCGACAGGTTGAGCGAGCCGACGCAGAGCAGCACGGTGACGATGACGAAGCCGATCGAGACTTCGTAGGAGACCATCTGCGCCGCCGAGCGCAGCGCGCCGAGGAACGGGTATTTCGAGTTGGACGCCCAGCCGCCCATGATCACGCCATAGACCTCGAGCGAGGAGATGGCGAAGACGTAGAGGATGCCGACATTGACGTTGGCGATCCCCCAGCCCGCATTGACGGGAATGACCGCCCAGGCTGAGATTGCCAGCACGGCCGACACCAGCGGCGCCAGCAGGAACACGCCCTTGTTGGCGCCGGACGGAATGACCGGTTCCTTGAAGACGAATTTCAGCAGATCGGCGAAAGCCTGCAGCGTGCCCCACGGGCCGACGACGTTCGGGCCGCGGCGCAACTGCACCGCCGCCCAGATCTTGCGGTCGGCGTAAAGCAGATAGGCGACCCCGATCAGCAAAACGACGATCAGCACGACCGACTTCAAAAGGATGATCAGCGTCGGCAGCACGTAGAAGGAGAAGAAGGTGTCCATGTCTACTCTGCCGCCTGCCTGAAGCCGTTTTTCGCCAGCGCCGAGCATTCCGCCATGACAGCGGAGGCCCGCGCGATCGGGTTGGTCAGATAGAAATCCGTGACCGGCGAGGTGAAAGTGCCCTTGTTCAGCCGCCCGCCGAGCTTCGCCACCTTGGCGACGTCATCGGCATTGCCGGCTTCGACATGATCGATGCGGGCGAGATGCGGGTATTCGCCATAGAGTTTGGCGCGCAACTGCTGCAGCGAATCGAAGGGTAGTTTCTTGCCCAGCACATCGGACAATGCCCTCAGGATCGCCCAGTCTTCGCGCGCGTCGCCCGGCGCGAAGCCCGCGCGGTTGGTCTGCTGCACGCGTCCCTCGGTGTTGACATAGGTGCCGGACTTTTCGGTGTAAGCGGCTCCCGGCAGGATGACATTGGCGCGGTGCGCACCGGCGTCGCCATGCGTGCCGACATAGACGACGAAGGCGCCGCCGGTCTTGGACATGTCGACCTCGTCGGCGCCGAGCAGGAACAGAACCTCGCTCTCACCCAGCATGCCGGCAACGTTCTTGCCGCCCTTGCCAGGCACGAAGCCGACATCGAGGCCGCCGACGCGCGCGGCCGCAGTGTGCAGCACGGCAAAGCCGTTCCAGTCGGCGCGGGCAGCGTTGACGGCGGTGGCGAGTTTCGCCGCCTGGCCGAGCACCGCCGCGCCGTCGGCACGCGACAGCGCGCCCTGGCCGACGATGATCAGCGGATGCGTCGCCTTCTTCAGCACCTGGAAGAACCTCCCGTTGCCGTCGGCCAGGTCTTTCAGCGACTCCGGGCCGGCGCCGAGCTGTTCGTAGTCGTAACGCGTGTCGCCGACCTCGCCGATGACGCCGACCGGCAGATTGCCGATCCGCCAGCGCTTGCGGATGCGGGCATTGAGCACCGAGGCCTCGAAGCGCGGATTGGCGCCAATGATCAGCACCGCGTCGGCCTGCTCGATGCCCTCGATGGTGGGGTTGAAGATGTAGCTGGCGCGGCCGAGCGCGGGATCGAGTGCGGCGCCGTCCTGGCGGCAATCGGTGTTCTTCGAGCCCAACGCAGCCATAAGCTGCTTCAGCGCGTAGATTTCCTCGACGGCGGCAAGATCGCCCGCAATCGCGCCGATTTTCTCGGGCGCCGCATTCGACACCGCATCCCTGATCGCAACGAACGCTTCGGCCCAGCTGGCCGGCGCCAACTTTCCGTCCTTGCGGACATAGGGGCGGTCGAGGCGCTGCGTGCGCAATCCGTCCCAGATGAAGCGGGTCTTGTCGGAAATCCACTCCTCGTTCACCGCTTCATTGACGCGCGGCAGGATGCGCATCACCTCGCGGCCACGGCTGTCGACGCGGATTGCCGAGCCGACGGCGTCCATGACGTCGATGGATTCTGTCTTGGTCAGCTCCCACGGCCGCGCCTGGAAGGCGAACGGCTTCGACGTCAGCGCGCCGACCGGGCAAAGGTCGATGACATTGCCCTGCAGCTCCGAGGTCATGGCGCTTTCGAGATAGGTGGTAATCTCGGCATCCTCGCCGCGGCCGATCAGGCCAAGCTCGGAAATGCCTGCAACTTCCGTGGTGAAGCGGACGCAGCGCGTGCAGTGGATGCAACGGTTCATAACCGTCTTGACCAATGGGCCGATATACTTGTCTTCGACCGCGCGCTTGTTCTCGTGATAGCGCGAGGAATCGACGCCGAAGGCCATCGCCTGGTCCTGCAGGTCGCATTCGCCGCCCTGATCGCAGATCGGGCAATCCAGCGGATGGTTGATCAAAAGGAATTCCATCACGCCTTCGCGGGCCTTCTTGACCATCGGCGTGTTGGTGAAGATTTCAGGCGCCTCGCCATTCGGACCCGGACGCAGGTCGCGCACATTCATGGCGCAGGAGGCCTGCGGTTTGGGCGGCCCGCCCTTCACCTCGATCAGGCACATGCGGCAATTGCCGGCGATCGACAGCCGCTCATGGAAGCAGAAGCGCGGCACTTCCGCGCCGGCGTCCTCGGCCGCCTGCAGCAGCGTGTAGTGGTCGGGTACAGTGATCTCTTTCCCGTCGACCTTGAGCTTTGCCATCAATTGCCCCCGGCGGTCTGCGCCGTCTCATATGCCTGAAACAGATCGCTCAGCCTGATGCGATTGATCATCATGCCGGCGACTTCAGCGTTTTCTATCTTCAAATTGCTCATATTCACATTGCTGAAAAACGCGTCCGAGAGGTTCGCGTCGTCCACAACGGCCGCCGACAGGTCGACGTTGTGAAACTGCGTGTTCGACAAGTTCACATCGTCAAATCTGGAGTTGCTGACGATGGCATTGCGCACATCGAGAACATCGCTCCTGTCGTGGATATCCATGCCTGCCACCCCTACTTCTTCGCCTTGGCAGCCAGCGTCAGCGCCGCGGCCTGGCGGGTCCACTCGTCGCGGCCGATGCGGCCGGTGAGCGACAGGTAGTCCTCGACCCAGGCGATCTCTTCCGGCGTCCACGCCGCGATCTGGGCAAAGGTCCAGATGCCGAGGCCGTTCAGCACCTTTTCCAGCTTCGGCCCAACGCCGGTGATCGCCTTGAGATCCGACGGCTTGGCCGGACGCGCCACGGCCTTGGGCTGTCTGAAATCCTCCGGCATCAATCCGATCGTCGCGCCTTCGGCGACGGCATCGGTCTTCTCCGGCTCGGCATCGACGGTGCGAGCGGCAATATCGGTCACATCCTGGGCAAAAGTCTGCGCCTCGGCGATCAGGGTTCTGGTCGCCGCGCGCGCCTTAGTGGCCGGCGCGGTCTCGGAGAACTCTTGGGTGCGCTGCTCGAAATCGTCGATGATCGGCTGGAAAATCCGCTGCGATGCCTCGGCAGCACCCGACAAGGCGCCTAGCCACACGCCAAAGGCATGGTTGGCAAGGCCGAAGCCCAGCGCCGACATGGCGGCGGCACCAGCGACAGGATGCGCGAGAAGGTTGACGGCGCTGGCCATCTCCTTCGGCATCATCCTTGTCAAATCCTGGTTCATCTTCTTAAGCTGGTCCAAATTGGGCATCAAAGGGTTCGAATACGGCGCCATAGACATCTCCTGGTCGTTTCTTCGCTTGCCCCGCCCCGCTGTGTCAGTCCCGGGCTTGCGCCCGTATTTCAAATCTACTCAGCCGCCACCATCACCGGTTCGGCCCGGTTCGCGTTGCGCGAAAACTCGTCGATGCGCCGCTCCACCTCGCCGCGGAAATGCCGCATCAGGCCCTGGATCGGCCATGCCGCGGCATCGCCCAGCGCGCAGATCGTATGACCCTCCACCTGTTTGGTGACGTCGAGCAGCATGTCGATCTCGCGCTTCTGCGCCTCGCCGCGCACCAGCCGCTCCATCACCCGCCACATCCAGCCGGTGCCTTCGCGGCATGGCGTGCACTGGCCGCAGCTCTCATGCTTGTAGAAATAGGAAAGCCTGGCGATCGCCTTCACGATATCGGTCGATTTGTCCATGACGATGACAGCCGCCGTGCCGAGGCCGGATTTCAGGTCGCGCAAAGCATCGAAATCCATCGGCGCATCGATGATCTGCTCGGCCGGCACCAGCGGCACCGAAGCGCCGCCCGGAATGACCGCCAGGAGATTGTCCCAGCCGCCGCGAATGCCGCCGCAATGGGTTTCGATCAGCTCGCGGAACGGGATCGACATCGCCTCTTCGACGGTGCACGGATTGTTGACGTGACCCGAGATGCAAAACAGCTTGGTGCCGACATTGTTGGGCCGGCCAAAGGACGAGAACCAGGCGGCGCCACGGCGCAAAATGGTCGGCGCCACCGCAATCGACTCGACATTGTTCACGGTTGTCGGACAACCGTACAAGCCGACATTGGCCGGGAATGGCGGCTTCAGCCGGGGCTGGCCCTTCTTGCCTTCGAGGCTTTCCAGAAGTGCTGTTTCCTCGCCACATATATAGGCGCCGGCGCCGTGATGCATGTAGATGTCGAAATCGTATCCGGACGTGTTGTTCTTGCCGATCAGCCTGGCCTCGTAGGCCTCGTCGATGGCGCGCTGCAGCGCCTCGCGCTCACGGATGAACTCGCCGCGCACATAGATGTAGGCGGCGACCGCGCCCATGGCGAAGCCGGCGATGAACGAGCCCTCGACCAGGGTGTGCGGATCGTTGCGCAGGATATCGCGGTCCTTGCACGTGCCGGGCTCGGATTCGTCGGCGTTGACAACGAGATAACTCGGCCTTCCATCGCTCTGCTTGGGCATGAACGACCATTTCAGCCCGGTCGGGAAGCCGGCGCCGCCACGGCCGCGCAGGCCGGACGCCTTCATCTCGTTGACGATCCACTCGCGCCCCTTGGCGATGATGCCGGGCGTGTTGTCCCAGGCGCCGCGCGCCATGGCGCCGGCCAGCGACTTATCGAACAGGCCGTAGATGTTGTTGAAGATGCGGTCTTTGTCAGCCAGCATGACTTACCTCTTTCCCCGCAAGACGATCGAGAACCACACCAGCACGCCCATGCCGGTCGCGGCCATCGATTCCAGGGTATCCGAAAACGGCAATTCGACGAGGCGCCGAAGCCCCTCCAGAAGGATGTTGGCAGCAGCGATGCAGACAACGCCGATGACAATGCTGCGCAGCGTCAGCAAAGATCCGGTGCTTTGCGCTTCAGCCATCAACGTGGCTCCTTGCCGAAGACGCGGATGTATTCGGCGACGCCGCCCTTGGCGAGCGCCTTGGCCTGCTTGCCCCAGTCGTCGCGCTCGATGCGGCCCTGGAAAGCGAGATATCCATCCACCCAGTCGCGCTCGGCCTTATTCCAGGATGCGACCTGTGTGAAGGTGAAGATGCCAAGGGAATGAAGGATGCCCTCGATCTTCGGGCCAATGCCCGAGATCAGCTTGAGATCGTCGACCGCAGCCGGCCTGTCGATTCCGGCCGGACGGTTCTTGTCCTCGAGCGACGGCTTTGCGGGCCTGGCTGCCGGCGCCTTGACGGCCGGGGCCACCGCGGCCTTGACCGCTGGCGCCTTGAATTCCGGCGCAGTGAAGGCAGTTGCCGGCGTGGCGATGGTCTTCGGGCCATTACGCTGCTTGGCGACCTTCTCGACTTCAGGCGCCGCGGTGTTGGCGTTGGCGGCCGAATGCAGGGGCGCCGGGACGCTCGCCGCTTTTTCCGCCGCCGGTGCAACCTTGGCCCTGGAGGGCGACTTCAACGCCGAGCTGGTTTCCGGCGCATCGGTTTTCGGCTTGCCGGCGTTGGATGGCGCCACCGGGGCGGCCGCTGCAGGAGCGGCAGGCGCCGGAACAGGCGCTGCAATGATCGCGTCGGGCGCCGCGTGGGCAGCCTTGCTCGCCGCCCTGGCTTCCTTGTCGCGCGTCGCTTTGAGGATCGCCTTTTCGCTCTTCAGCGTCGTCAGGCCAGGCGCCGGCTCCGAGCCGGTTCTGCCATTTTGCGGTCCCGTGGGAACCGAGGCGCCCTTGCCTGCATCATAAAGATCGATGATTTCGGCCAGCCGCTCAGGCGTCAGATCCTCGAACGTGTCCTTCAAGACCATCACCATCGGCGCGTTGACGCAGGCGCCGAGGCATTCGACCTCCTCCCACGACAGCGTGCCCTTGTCGTTGGTGTGGAACTGGTCGTGATGGATTTTCGAGCGGCACACATCCATCAGCGCTTCCGAGCCGCGCAGCATGCAGGGCGTGGTGCCGCAGACCTGGATATGCGCGCGCGTGCCGACCGGATTGAGCTGGTACTGCGTGTAGAAGGTCGCGACTTCGAGCCCGCGAATGCGCGGCATGCCGAGCATGTCCGAAATCGTCTCGATCGCCGCCTTGGTGACCCAGCCTTCCTGCTCCTGCGCAATCATCAGCAAGGGAATGATCGCCGACTGCTCGCGGCCCTTCGGATATTTCTTGATCCATTGCTTCGCAACCGCCGCATTCGCCCGGTTGAAGGCGAAGGTGGCTGGCTGGACGCTTGCTTCTGCGAGACGGCGGACTGACATTTAGCGATCGACCTCACCAAACACGATGTCGAGGGAACCCAGGACGGCAGTGACGTCGGCCAGCATGTGGCCACGGCAGAGGAAATCCATGGCTTGCAGATGCGCGAAGCCGGGCGCGCGCAGCTTGCAGCGATAGGGCTTGTTGGTGCCGTCGGAGACGAGATAGACACCGAACTCGCCCTTCGGCGCCTCGACGGCGGCATAGACCTCGCCCGCCGGCACGCGGTAACCCTCGGTGTAAAGCTTGAAATGATGGATCAGCGCTTCCATCGAGCGCTTCATCGCCTGGCGCTTGGGCGGCACCACCTTGCCGTCGAGGTTGGACACCGGCCCGACGCTTTCCTTGCCAAGCAAGAGGTCGACGCACTGGCGCATGATCTTTGCCGACTGGCGCATCTCTTCCATGCGCACGAGGTAGCGGTCGTAGCAGTCGCCGTTCTTGCCGATCGGGATGTCGAAATCCATCTCGGAATAGCATTCATAAGGCTGCGACTTGCGCAAATCCCAGGCCGCACCCGAGCCGCGCACCATGACGCCGGAAAAGCCCCAGGCCCAGGCGTCGGCCAGCGACACGATACCAATATCGACATTGCGCTGCTTGAAGATGCGGTTGCCGGTAAGCAGCTTGTCGAGGTCGTCAAGCGACTTCAGGAACGGGTCGATCCACTTGCCGATGTCCTCGACCAGCTTCGCCGGCAGATCCTGGTGCACACCGCCCGGACGGAAATAGGCCGCGTGCATGCGCGAACCGGAAGCGCGCTCATAAAACACCATCAGCTTTTCGCGTTCGACGAAACCCCACAGCGGCGGCGTCAGCGCGCCGATATCCAGCGCCTGCGTCGTCACATTGAGGATGTGCGACATGATGCGGCTGAGCTCGGAATAGAGCACGCGGATCAGCTGGCCGCGCTTCGGCACTTCGATGCCGAGCAACCGCTCGGTGGCGAGCGCGAAGGCATGCTCCTGGTTCATCGGTGCGCAATAGTCGAGCCGGTCGAGATAGGGCACGGCCTGCAGGTAGGTCTTGTGCTCGATCAGCTTTTCGGTGCCGCGATGGAGCAGGCCGATATGCGGATCGACGCGATCGACCACTTCGCCGTCGAGCTCCAGCACAAGACGCAAAACACCGTGCGCCGCAGGGTGCTGCGGTCCGAAGTTGATGTTGAAGTTGCGGACGGAGGTTTCAGCCATTCTGGCGCCTCAATTCGTCTTGGCTTTTTCGTCCCCAGGCAGGACGTAATCCGTCCCTTCCCATGGCGAAAGAAAATCGAAATTGCGGAATTCCTGCTTCAATTCCACCGGCTCGTAGATCACGCGCTTGGCTTCGTCGTCGTAGCGCACCTCGACGAAACCTGTCAGCGGGAAGTCCTTGCGCAGGGGATGGCCCTCGAAGCCGTAATCCGTGAGGATACGGCGCAGGTCCGGATGGCCGGAGAACAGCACGCCATAGAGATCGTAGGCTTCGCGCTCATACCAGTCGGCGCCGGGATAGACAGCGGTGAGCGACGGCACCAGCGTCTCTTCGTCGGCCTGCACCTTGATGCGGATGCGCAAATTCTGCTTCGGCGACAGCAGATGATAGACGACATCGAAACGCTTGACGCGCGACGGGTAGTCGGCGCCGCAGATATCGATGATCGAAATGAACTGGCAGCCCGAATCGTCACGCAGGAAGCTTGTCACCTCGATCAGATTGTCTGTAGCAACCGAGATCGTCAGTTCGCCATAGGCAAGCACTGCATCGGTGACGCGGCCCGGCAGCTTTTCGCCGAGATAGGTCGACAGTTCGCTCAGGGATGCGGCCATGGGTCTACCGTTCGATCGTGCCGGTGCGGCGGATCTTCTTCTGCAGGAGAAGAATGCCGTAGAGCAGCGCTTCGGCGCTTGGCGGGCAGCCGGGCACATAGATGTCGACCGGCACGATGCGGTCGCAGCCGCGCACCACCGAATAGGAATAGTGATAATAGCCGCCGCCATTGGCGCAGGAGCCCATCGAGATGACGTAGCGCGGCTCCGGCATCTGGTCGTAGACCTTGCGCAAAGCCGGGGCCATCTTGTTGGTCAGCGTTCCCGCCACGATCATGATGTCGGACTGGCGCGGCGACGCGCGAGGAGCCACGCCAAACCTTTCAGAATCATAGCGCGGCATCGAGGTGTGGATCATCTCGACGGCACAGCAGGCGAGACCGAAGGTCATGAACATCAGCGAGCCGCTGCGTGCCCAGGTGATCAGCGCCTCGGTCGAGGTGACCAGAAAACCCTTGTCGGCCAGTTCATTGTTGATCTCGAGGAAGAACGGATCGTCGGAACCGACCGGACGTCCGGTATTGGGGTCGATCAGGCCTTTGGGCTTCGGCGCGACGAGCGTTCCGGAACTGTCGTTCAATCCCATTCCAGCGCTCCTTTTTTCCATTCATAGGCAAAGCCGATGGTCAGCACCGCCAAAAACACCATCATCGACCAGAAACCGAGCATGCCGATCTTCGAGAACGACACCGCCCACGGAAACAGGAAGGCCACTTCCAGATCGAAGATGATGAACAGGATCGACACCAGGTAGAAGCGGATGTCGAATTTCATCCGGGCATCGTCGAACGAGTTGAACCCGCACTCGTAGGCGGAAAGCTTCTCCGGATCGGGATTGCGATAAGCCACCAGGAACGGCGCGATGATAAGCGCCAAGCCTACAACTGCGGCCACGGCGATGAAGAGGACGATGGGCAGGTATGAACTGAGGAGTACGTTCATGCTCGGCTTTCCGTTGGCGGCCAATCCACTTTGATTACAGCAACCAACCCTAATGCGGAAGCGCGACAGTTTAACCGCTGAACCGTTTTAGGTGCCTTTGCTGCAACGCGGCGAGGGTTAGCGCAGGGCTTTCAGCGAAGCAAGTCAAACCTTGTTCAAAAGACAGTGCTGGACGGCAGGCCGGGAAAAACTGGTCCGATCTCCTCCTGTTTGATTTCCTTCATCTTTCACTCCACTTTTGTCTCCTGACACATCTCCCGCCATTTGCCTGCTAGCATGACCGGAATCGCCGGCTAAAGTCGGGAAAAATGGTTCGAGGCAAGACACTTTGACGAAGGACAATATCTCACTCCCGACGGCCAGGCGCATCGCGCTCGCCGCGCAAGGATTTCTCGATCCCCGCCCGGTCGGCACGCCCGATCGCCGCCACCTCGCCCGCGTGCTGTCGCGCACCGGCCTGCTGCAGATCGATTCCGTCAGCGCCGTGGTGCGCGCCCACTATATGCCGCTCTATTCGCGCCTTGGCCCCTACCCGCTCACCCTGCTCGACAATGCCGCAATCACCCGCAAGCGCACCGTGTTCGAGTACTGGGCGCATGAGGCCTCGTTCCTGCCGGTCGAGACCTACCCACTGATGCGCTGGCGCATGCAGCGCGCTGAAAGCGGCGACGAAATGTATCTGGGCCTCGCCAAATGGGGCCGCGAGCACGCCGCCTATATCGAAGAGATCTACCGCGCGGTCGCCGAGCGCGGCCCGATTGCCGCTTCGGCACTGGAGGGCCAGAAAGGTTCGGGCGGCTGGTGGGGCTGGAGCCACGCCAAGCACGCCTTCGAATGGCTCTTCTGGGCCGGACGCATCACCACGGCGCACCGCCGTGGCTTCGAGCGTTTCTACGACCTGCCCGAGCGCGTGCTGCCGCAGGCGATCCTCGACCTGCCGGTGCCGGCGGCCGAGGACGCGCACCGCGAATTGCTGCGCATTTCCGCCCGCGCCCACGGCATCGCGACGTCGGGTCACCTGCGCGACTATTTCCGCCTGTCGCCGGCCGATATGAAGGGCCGGCTGGAGGAACTGGTCGAGTTGGGCGAACTGCTGCCGGTGCGCGTCGAAGGCTGGGACAAGCCGGCTTACCTCTATAAGGACGCCCGTCTGCCGCGAAAGATCGAGGCCCGCGCGCTACTGGCGCCCTTCGATCCGGTGGTCTTCGAGCGCTCGCGCACCGAGCGCCTGTTCGATTTCCACTACCGCATCGAGATCTACACGCCGGCCGAAAAGCGCCAATATGGCTACTACGTGCTGCCCTTCCTGCTCGGCGACCGGATCGTCGCCCGCGTCGATCTCAAGGCCGACCGGCCTGCGAGTGTCTTACGCGTCCACGCCGCCTACGCCGAAGCAGGCGCACCGCCGGAAACTGCCGCAGAGCTGTTCGAGGAATTGAAGCAGATGCAGGGCTGGCTTGGCCTTGAGCGCATCGAAGTGGCGCCGGCCGGCAATCTGGGGAAACCCCTGGTCGACATCGCCATGTCGTAGCAGTGCGTTGACACAACTCCCCGCAACAGCCTAAATCCGCTCCAGACGGTCCCCTGCCCGCAACGGCAAGGGCCAAGAGGGAATGCGGTGCGGGACGAAAATCCCAAATCCGCGGCTGTCCCCGCAACTGTAAGCGAAGAGCCAAGGCCGAAAGCCACTGGGTAACACCGGGAAGGCGGCTAACCAAGGCGATGACCCGCGAGCCAGGAGACCTGCCGTCTGAGACAAAGTATCCGATCGCCTGGCGGGTTTCCGGGCAAGGAGCACGGTTTTTGGACCAGAACAGCAGTTTTTCGGCTGGCACAGCGGATGTTTCGTCTGCCAATAGCGACGCGTTGGCTGGCGTGACCGTCATCGTCTGCGCCTCATGCCGCGATGAAACCGGCTCAGACGCTCACCCCCGCGCCGGCGAACTGCTGGCCGACGACACGCGCCTCGCCGCAGCCGATGACAACATCCGCGTCCGCACCGCCGAATGTCTCGGCAATTGCAAGCGCCGCCTCAGCGCCGCGATCCTGCGTGATGGCTGCTGGAGCTATGTCTTCGGCGATCTGGCCGCAACCAGCGGCGCCGATCTCGTCACCGGCGCAAAGCTCTTCGCGACTTCGACCGACGGTCTCATCCCGTGGCGCGGCCGGCCCGATAGCCTCAAGCGCGGCCTCGTTGCCCGCATCCCACCCCTCGATATGCTGAAGGACTGACGATGAACGTTTCAAACCCGACCGGCAATCTCTCCCGTGTTCCCTGCACCGTCGTCACCGGCTTTCTCGGCGCCGGCAAGACGACGCTGGTCCGCCATCTCCTGGAAAACGCCGGGGGCAAGCGCATTGCCATCATCGTCAACGAGTTCGGCGACATCGGCATCGACGGCGAGATTCTCAAAGGGTGCGGCATCGACACTTGCCCCGAGGAAAACATCGTCGAACTGGCCAATGGCTGCATCTGCTGTACAGTCGCCGACGATTTCGTGCCCGCCCTCGACAAAATCCTCGCACTGACGCCGAGGGTCGACCACATCCTGATCGAGACCTCGGGCCTCGCTCTGCCCAAGCCGCTGGTCCAGGCGTTCCAGTGGCCGAGCGTGAAGAGCCGGGTGACGGTCGACGGTGTCATCGCCGTGGTAGACGGCCCGGCGCTGGCCGAGGGACGCGTCGCCAACGACATGGACGCGCTTCAGGCGCAGCGTGTCCAGGACGAGACGCTCGACCATGACGACCCCGTCGAAGAAGTCTTCGAAGACCAGATCGCCTGCGCCGATTTGATCATCCTGTCGAAGAGCGATTTGATGGATTCAGCCGGTTCGGCCCGCGCCAACACCATCATCAATGAGCATTCCGCCCGCGCGGTAAAAATCGTGCCGACCGCGCATGGCAAGGTCGACCCGTCGGTGCTGCTTGGCCTCGGTCTCGCCGTCGAAGACGACATCGAGAACCGCAAGTCGCACCATGACGGCGCCTTCGACCACGAGCATGACGATTTCGACACCTTCATCGTCGACATCCCCTCGATCACCAATCCGGACGAACTGGCCAGGCGCGTCGCTACGGTGGCCGAGGAAGAGAATGTTCTGCGCGTGAAAGGCTTCGTCGATGTCGGCGGCAAGCCGATGCGGCTTTTGCTGCAGGCCGTCGGCCGACGCGTCAACCATTATTATGACCGCGCCTGGACGACCGAAGACGATCGCCGCTCGCGTCTCGTCGTCATTGGCCTGAAGGGGCTGAACCGCCCGGCGATCGAGCGTATACTCGCCGGCTGATCTCAGGCACGAGCCGCGATGCACATACTCACCACGACCTCCGCCTCGCTCGACGATCTCGCCGAGCCCGTCGATCTCGGGCAGACGCCGGCGGATATCGTGGTGCTGTCCTTCACCGACAGCGACCTCGCCGGCCTCGCGGCGGCCTGGAAGGCCGATGCCGTCCGCCTGCCGTCGATGCGGCTGGCGGCGCTGCGCGACCTGCGCCATCCCATGTCCGTGGACCTCTGGATCGACAGCGTCGCCCGCCACGCCAAGGTGATTTTGGTGCGCATCCTCGGCGGCTACGACTGGTGGCGCTATGGCTGCGACCAGCTTGCCGCGACTGCCCGTGCGAACGGCATCAAGCTGGCACTGCTGCCGGGTGAAAGCCACGACGAGGATTTCAGGCTGATCGAAGCCTCGACGCTGCCGCGCGAGGAGTTGGACGGCCTGCTTGGCTATTTCCGCGAGGGCGGACCGGAGAATATGGCAGCACTGATGCAGCGGCTAGCGGGGTTGGCTGGGTCCGATGTGGCGGCGGCTGAGCCGGTCAGCGTGCCGAAAGCTGGCTACTACGAGCCAGGCCGCGGCGTCGTAGGCAAGTTGGATTTGGCCGATGTCGGCGTTCCTTCACACCCCCCTCTGTCCTGCCGGACATCTCCCCCGCAAGGGGGGAGATCAGCCGTCACCAAAGGCGGCTCCTCTCCTGCTCCTTTGGAGATCTCCGCAAGGTCTGCGATTGGCGAAAACATTTATGAGAGCACAATCTCCCCCCTTCCGGGGGAGATGTCCGGCAGGACAGAGGGGGGTGGGCGGGAACTCGGCGCAGACAACATCAACTCTCCCATCATCCCCATCCTCTTCTACCGCTCAATGCTGCTGGCCGCCGATGTCGCGCCAATCGATGCGCTTTTTGATGCACTGCGCCAACGCGGCATGAGACCGGTCCCGATCTTCGTCTCCAGCCTCAAAGACCCGACCTCCCTGGCCTTCGTCGGAACCGCGCTGGCCGCACTCAACCCCGCCGCCATCATCACCGCAACCGCCTTCGCTTCCGGCGCCGAACCCGGCGTCGAAACCCTGTTCGACCGCGCCGGCGTGCCTGTCTTCCAGGTCATCGTCGCCACCACCCGCCGCGACGTCTGGGACAACAACCAGCGCGGCCTGGCGCCCGCCGACCTTGCCATGCATGTCGTGCTGCCCGAACTCGACGGCCGCATCCTGGCCGGCGCGATTTCCTTCAAGGGCGAGAGCGAAACCGACCCGGCACTCGGCCACCGCGCCTTTGCAAACCGGCCGGAACCGGATCGCGTGGCGCAAGTGGCGGAGCGTGTCGCGGCGTTCATCAAGCTGCAGCAGACGCCCCGCGCGACGCGTAAGTTGGCGATCCTCATTCCGGACTATCCGAGCGCGCCCGGCCGCACTGGCTATGCAGTGGGCCTGGATGTGCCGTCCAGCGTGCTGGCCATGCTGCATGACCTGAAGGAGCAGGGCTATCGCGTTGAAGGGATTCCGCAAACGCCGCGTGAGTTGCTGGACCCGTTGGAGCGGAGAGGCGATGGGCTGGGGTTGGAGGAGTATCTGGACTTCTCAAAGGATTTGCCGGCTGACGCACTGGCTGCAGTCGAGGCGGCATGGGGCGCCCCTTCACCCTCCCCCTTGTGGGGAGGGTCGGTTCGCGACATTCGCGAAGCGGATGGCGCGAAACGGGGTGGGGGTAGCGGTGCACCACCCCAACCCGGCCCTGCGGGCCACCCTCCCCACAAGGGGGAGGGTAAGAGCGGCTTCCCCTTCCGCGCCGCCACCTTCGGCAACATCACTGTCGCTCTCGCCCCCGACCGTGGCCGCTCGGCCCACCGCCGCGCCGATTACCACGACCCGACGCTCCCTCCCCGCCACAACCTCATCGCCTTCGGCCTGTGGCTGCGCAAATCGCTCCGCATCCATGCTCTCATCCATGTCGGCGCTCATGGCACGCTGGAATGGCTGCCCGGCAAGACGGTAGCGCTCTCACAAAACTGCTTCCCCGAGATCGTCACCGGCTCGTTGCCCGTCATTTACCCCTTCATCGTCTCCAATCCCGGCGAAGCGGCGCAGGCGAAGCGGCGTATCGCCGCCGTCACGCTTGGCCATCTGCCGCCGCCGCTGACCGGTGCCGGCCTCGACGAAGGGCAGCACAGGCTCGAACGCCTCGTCGACGAATATGCCCAGGCCGACGGCCTCGACCGCCGCCGCCGCGATCGTCTGGCCAAGCTGATCGTCGACACCGCGCAAAAGAACGGCCTCGCCTCCGAAGCAGGTGTCGCCCAAACCGATGCGCCCGACGAGGCGCTGCGCCGCATCGATGCCTGGCTCTGCGACCTCAAGGATTTCGCCATCAAGGACGGCCTGCACATTTACGGCCGCGCGCCCGACGACGAACCCGACGCCGTGCGCCGGCAAAGTGCCGAAGCCGAGAAGGCAGCACTTCTTGCCGCGCTCGACGGCCGTCACATCAAGGCGGGTCCGGCGGGCGCACCGGCGCGTGGCCGCTCCGACGTGCTGCCCACCGGCCGCAACCTGTTCACCTCCGACCCGCGCACCATGCCGACGCCGACCGCCTACGATCTGGGAAAGGCGGCGGCAGAAGAAGTCGTGCGCGGCTATATGCAGTCGCATGGCGACTGGCCGCGCTCGCTGGTCATCGACCTCTGGGGCTCGGCCTCGCTGCGCACCGGCGGCGAGGAGATCGCGCAAGGCCTGGCGCTGATGGGCTGCCGGCCGCAATGGGATTCGGCCACCGGCCGCATCACCGGCATCGAAGTGCTGCCGCCGGCCACGCTCGGTCGCCCGCGCGTCGATGTCACCTGGCGGATTTCGGGTCTGTTCCGCGACATGTTCCCGACCCAGATCGCGCTGATCGACGCCGCCGCCAACGCCGTTGCCGCGCGTGACGAGGACGATTCGGAAAACCCGCTCGCCGCCAGAACCCGCGCCGATGGCAAGATCGGCCCGCGCATCTTCGGCACCTCGCCCGGCACCTACGGCGCCGGCGTCGAGGACCTGCTGTCCAGCGGCGACTGGGTCGGGCGCGAAGAAATCGGCCGCGCCTATCTCGATGCGACGTCGCATGCCTATGGCGGCGCCAAGAGCGAAGGCATCGCTTCCCCCGGTGCCTTCGAGACCCGCGTCGCCGAGGCCGATCTTCTCGTCCACACCGGTGACGACCCCGGCCGCGATATACTTGAAGGCTCCGCCGACGTCGCTTTCATCGGCGGTTTTTCGGCGGCGCTGGCGGCACTGGGCCGCAATGCCGACGTGATCGTGCTCGACACCACGGATCCGCAGAAGCCCAAGCCGCGCTCGGTCGGCGAGGCTGTGTCGCGCGTGGTGCGCGCCCGCGCCGTTAATGCGCGCTTTATAGCCGGCCAGATGCGGCATGGTCCGCGCGGCGCTTCCGAGTTTGCCGAAACCGTCGACCGCCTCATCGGCTTTGCCGAAACCACGCACGCCATTTCGGGCGCGTTGATCGAGGCCGTGCATGACGCCTATGTCGGCGATCCCGATGTCCGCGCCTTCATCCTGCGTGAAAATCCGGCCGCTGCCAAAGTCATCGCCGAGCGCTTCCTGTCGGCGCGCCGGCGCGGTCTCTGGCATCCCTTGCGCAACTCGGTCGACGACGATCTCGCGGCGCTGATCGCCGAGGCCGAGGCGCTCGGGGTTGCGGCATGAACGCCTTTTCAAGGCGCGGCGCCTGCCCGGCTCTGTCAGCGCCGATGCAGACCGGCGATGGCCTGCTGGTGCGGCTCAACCCGGTTGCTGGAGGGCTTTCCCCCAAGTCGCTGATCGGACTCTGCGAATCCGCCTTGAAGCGCGGCAACGGCATCATGGAAGTGACCGCGCGCGGCAGCCTGCAGATACGCGGGCTGACGGCGGAAAGCGCAGCGCTGCTGGCGGCGGAGGTGGATGCGCTGGGCATCGCCGTGCGCACCGGCGTGCCGGTCGAGACCGGGCCGCTGGCCGGCATCGATCCGCGGGAGATTGCCGATCCGCGAGCTTTGGCTGAGCGGATCAGGATGGCGGTTGAGGAGGCTGGGCTGACGGCAAGGCTGGGACCGAAGGTTTCGGTGGTTGTCGACGGCGGCGGGCAGTTGACGATGGATGCGGTGACGGCCGATGTCAGGCTGAAGGCGGTGCGGGTGGGCGGCAACGTTATGTGGGCTTTGTCTGTTGCCGGCGACGGTCAAAGCGCGAGGCCGCTTGCGACGGCCGATGAGGATGCAGCGCGCGATATTGCGGTTGCTGTGCTGAGGATGGTTGCCGAGAAGGGGCGTGACGCACATCCTCGGGATTTGTCGGAGAGGCAATTGGCCTCTCTCGCAAGCTGGCATTCCTTCGCGCCCCCCTCTGTCCTGCCGGACATCTCCCCCTTAACGGGGGAGATCAGCAGGGTCGCCGGCGGCTCTCCACTTTCCACGCTGAAAATTGGCGAAATCGCCCACGAAGACGCAATCTCCCCCCTTGAGGGGGAGATGTCCGGCAGGACAGAGGGGGGTGTGCAGGATCGCCGGCCTATCGGTCTTTTCCCCTTATCCAACGACACCACCGCTCTCGGCATAGCCCTCCCCTATGGCAGCATGCCGGCCGAAAAACTCATCGCCCTCGCCCAAAGCGCCCTGTCCCTCGGCGTCGCCGAAATCCGCCTCGCCCCCGGCCGCGCCTTGCTGTTCCTCGGCCAACCGTCGTCCGCAAACCACCCCCTGCGAGCCACCGCCGCCGCCCTCGGCTTCGTCACCATCGCCGCCGACCCGCGCACCCGCATCGCCGCCTGCCCCGGCACTCCTGCCTGCGCATCCGGACAAATCGCCACGCGCGATATTGCCGAGACAATCGCCGCCGAAATGACCGATAGTCTCGACTTCACACTGCACATTTCCGGCTGCGCCAAGGGCTGCGCGCACCCCGGTCCGGCGGCGCTGACATTGGTCGGCGGCGAAAACGGAGCCGGACTTGTCGTGAACGCGACGGCAAAGGCCCTTCCTGCGGGCTACAGGCCGGGCTATGACGCCGCGCGCGGCATCGGTCGCGTCGCAGCGATGGTCCGCAGCGCTCGATATCCAGGTGAAACCGCCGCCGCCTGCCTGACAAGGCTCGGACCGGCGGCAATCGCCAAGGCTTACCGACAAATTGAACAACGGAAATGAGCATGGCCGCCTACGACTACATCCATGACGGCAACGCGATCTATGAACGTTCCTTCGCCATCATCCGCGCCGAGGCCGACCTGTCCCGGTTCTCCGAGGCGGAAGCCGACGTCGCCATCCGCATGATCCATGCCTGCGGCCAGGTCGAAGCATCAAGTCATTTTGTCTTCTCCAGCGATTTCGTCGCCGCCGCCCGCAGCGCTTTGGCGGCCGGCGCACCGATCTTCTGCGATGCCGAAATGGTCTCGCATGGCGTCACCCGCGCCAGGCTGCCGGCCGGCAATGAGGTGATCTGCAGCTTGCGCGACCCGCGCACGCACGACATCGCCAAGCAGATCGGCAACACCCGCTCGGCCGCCGCGATCGACCTCTGGGGCGAAC
Organism: Mesorhizobium sp. M1078; assembly: GCF_040318615.1. Taxonomy (NCBI): domain Bacteria; kingdom Pseudomonadati; phylum Pseudomonadota; class Alphaproteobacteria; order Hyphomicrobiales; family Phyllobacteriaceae; genus Mesorhizobium; species Mesorhizobium sp. M1078. Next base: position 24,999 of record NZ_JAMYMP010000004.1, on the reverse strand, counting down.
GCATGGCCGGTTCGGTCGTGGCCATCGGCAATGCGCCGACAGCGCTCTTCTATCTCCTGGAAAAGCTGCGCGATGGCGCGCCGAAACCGGCCGCCATCATCGGCATGCCGGTCGGCTTCGTCGGTGCCGCCGAATCCAAGGATGCGCTGGCTGAAAACTCCTACGGCGTGCCCTACGCCATCGTGCGCGGCAGGCTTGGCGGCAGCGCCATGACTGCAGCCGCGCTCAATTCGCTGGCGAGGCCCGGCCTGTGAACGCAGCCGTCAAAGAAGATCTGGCAAAAGGCCGTCTTGTCGGCGTCGGCACGGGGCCTGGCGACCCCGAGCTGCTGACGCTGAAGGCCGCGCGCGTTCTGGCCGAGGCCGATGTCGTCGCCTACTTCGCCAAGCGCGGCAACAACAGCAATGCGCGCGCCATCGTCGAGGCGCGCTTCCGGCCGGATATGCTGGAACTGCCGCTGCTCTACCCCGTCACCACCGAGATCGACAAGGATCACGACGACTACCGTTCGCAGATCACCGATTTCTACGAGGAGTCGGCCGAGAAGGTCGCCGACCACCTCGAAGCCGGCCGGATGGTCGCCGTGCTCTCCGAAGGCGACCCGCTGTTTTACGGCTCCTACATGCACCTGCATGTCCGGCTGGCACACCGCTTCCCGACCGAAGTCATCCCCGGCGTCACCGCCATGTCGGGCTGCTGGTCGCAGACCGGCGTGCCGATCGTCCAGGGCGACGATGTGCTGACGGTTTTGCCCGGCACGATGAGCGAATTCGAACTGACACGCCGTCTCGCCGACACCGATGCCGCCGTCATCATGAAGGTCGGCCGCAACCTGCTCAAGATCAGGCGGGCGCTGGAGGCCACCGGCAAGCTCGCCCGCGCCGTCTATGTCGAGCGCGGCACCATGGCCGGCAGCATCACGGTGAAGCTTGCCGACAAGCCGGACGACAAGGCGCCCTATTTCGCCATCGTGCTGGTTGCCGGCTGGTCCGGCCGGCCTGGCGTCATGGGAGCCAAGCCATGAGCGGCCGCCTCACCGTCATCGGCCTTGGGCCAGGCAATGCCGATCAGGTGACGCCGGAGGCGAGCCGGGCCGTGGCGCAGGCAAAATTCTTCTATGGCTACAAACCTTATCTCGACCGGCTTGATCTTCGCACCGACCAAACCCGCGTCGCCTCGGACAATCGCGAGGAACTCGCCCGCTCCAAGGACGCGCTGGTAAAGGCGGCGGACGGCCATGACGTCGCCGTCGTCTCCGGCGGCGATCCCGGCGTGTTCGCCATGGCGGCCGCCGTCTGCGAGGCGATCGAGGCCGGTCCGGCCGAATGGCGCACCGTCGATGTCACTGTCGTGCCGGGCGTCACCGCCATGCTGGCGGTTGCCGCCCGCATCGGCGCGCCGCTCGGCCATGATTTCTGCGCCATCTCGCTGTCCGACAATCTCAAACCGTGGGATCTGATCGAGCTGCGCCTTTTGGCGGCGGCCGGCGCCGGCTTCGTCATCGCGCTCTATAACCCGATCAGCAAGGCGCGCCCTTGGCAGCTCGGCCGCGCCTTCGAATGCCTGCGCGCCATCCTGCCCGGCACCACGCCGGTCATCTTCGGCCGCGCCGCCGGCCGCCCGGACGAGCGCATCGAGGTTTTTCTGTTGGCCGATGTCGAGGCGGAAAGGGCCGACATGGCGACCTGCATCATCATCGGCTCGCCGGAGACAAGGATCATCAAGCGCGGTGACAAACCGGCGCTGGTCTACACACCGCGTTCCGCGACGGGGTCGAGACCATGATCGATCATCGCGGCCAATGCTTCGACAGTTTCGGCCGACGGCACCTCCGGCAGGATGGGCCTGCGCACCATCACCACCTCGATACCGAGCGCCCGCGCCGCCGCGATCTTGCCGTAGGTGGCCTCGCCGCCGCTGTTCTTGGATACGACGACATCGATGCGGTGCTCCTCGAGCAGCGCGCGTTCATCCGCCTCGCGAAACGGCCCACGCGCCAGCAGGTAGGTCGCATCAGGCACCGCCAGTTTCGGCTCGACCGGATCGACGCTGCGGACAAGGTAATGATGCTGCGGCGCCGCCTCGAAAGCCGCGACCTCCTGCCGGCCGAGCGCCAGGAAGGCACGGCGCGGCGGCGACCCAAGCGCGTGCACCGCATCGCCTGTCGTATCGATCTGCGTCCAGCGGTCGCCATCTATTGGCTCCCAGCCAGGGCGGCGCAAAGCAAGGATCGGCACAACCGAAGTGCGCGCGGCTTGCGCCGCATTGGCGGAAATTCGCGCGGCATAGGGATGCGTCGCGTCGATCAGCAGATCGGTTCGCGTCTCCTTGAGATAGGCCGCCAGCCCGTCGGCGCCGCCAAAGCCGCCGCTGCGCACCGGCACGCCTTGCGCGACCGGGCTTTCGGTACGGCCGGCCAGCGACAGAGTGACGAGGAAATCTTCCACCAGTTTTCCGGCCAATTGGCGCGCTTCTGTCGTGCCGCCAAGGATCAGAATCTTCTTCATGAGCACCATGTTGAACAGCGTCTGCGCTGCCCCTCACCCCTACCCTCTCCCCCTGAAGAACGGGGAGAGGGAGGCGTCAGCGCCGGAGCGTCTCCCTTCTCCCCGTCACTACACGGGGAGAAGGTGCCGGCAGGCGGATGAGGGGCGGCGCGACATGTCAAAAAAACAGCCCACGCCAAAATGGCTTACAATCGTCGGCATCGGCGAGGACGGTTTAGCGAGTCTCGGCGACGAGGCCAAGCGGCAGATCGCTGACGCCGAGACCGTCTTCGGCGGCAAGCGGCATCTGGCGCTGGTGGCTTCGCTCATCAAGGGTGAGCAGCGCCCATGGCCGGTGCCATTCGATGCCGGCATGGCAGACGTGCTGGCGCTGGCCGGCCGGCGCGTCTGCGTGCTCGCCTCCGGTGATCCATTCTTCCACGGGGTCGGCGCCACCCTTGCCCGCAAGGTCAAGCCTGAAGAGATGCATGTCATCCCCGCGCCATCGGCGATTTCGCTGGCTGCCGCCCGGCTCGGCTGGGCGTTGCAGGACATCGAGACGATCTCGCTGCATGGAAGGCCGCTCGACCTGATCCGGCCGCTGCTGCATCCCAGGGCGCGCATCCTGGCGCTGACATCGGACGGCGACGCACCAGCGACAATAGCGCGCCTGCTCGTAGAGCTCGACTTCGGCGGTTCGCGGCTGACCGTTCTGGAAGCGCTGGGCGGACCGAACGAGAAGCTTCGCTCGGCACGTGCCGACGCTTTCGATCTCAGAGACATCAATCCGCTCAACGTGCTGGCGCTTGAGCTTGAATCGACACAAGAGGCCCGCATCCTGCCGCTGACGGTTGGCCGCGCCGACCATCTGTTCGAGCACGACGGCCAGATCACCAAGCACGACATCCGCGCCATCACGCTTGCGGCGCTGGCGCCGAGGCGTGGCGAATTGCTGTGGGACATCGGCGCCGGTTCCGGCTCCATCGGCATCGAATGGATGCTCGCTCACCCCTCGATGCGCGCCATCGCCATCGAGGCCAACAGCGACCGCGCCGCCCGCATCGTCCGCAACGCCGCGCATTGCGGCGTGCCCGGTCTTGTCGTGGTGGAAGGGTCGGCGCCCAAGGCACTGGCCGGGCTGGACACGCCGGATGCGATCTTCATCGGCGGAGGTGGCAGCGACGCCGGCGTACTGAACGCCGCCATCAAGGCGCTGCCATCCCGTGGCCGTCTCGTTGCCAATGCGGTGACGCTGGAGATGGAGGCGCTGCTTCTCGCGGAGCACATCAAGCGCGGCGGCGACCTTACCCGCATCACCATTTCCCGCGCTTCTCCTGTCGGTTCGATGCAGGCCTGGCGCCCGGCCATGCCGGTCACCCAGTGGAGCTGGGTGAAGCCATGATGGTGGCGGGCATCGGCAGCCGGAAGGGCGTGAGCGTCGAAGACGTGCTCGCGGCGATCGAAACCGCCCTCGAAGCGCACGGGCTGGCGATAACGGCGCTGTCGGCCTTGGCGACCGCCGCGCTCAAGAAAGACGAAGAAGCGATCTCTGCCGCTGGCCGCACGCTCAACCTTCCCGTCATCATCGTTGATGACGCAGCACTTCAGGCCGTCTCGTCGGAGGCACTCAGCAAATCCGATCTCTCGCAGGATCTCGCCGGCACACCCTCCGTCTCAGAAGCCTCCGCCCTTGCCGTTGCCGGCCCCGGTGCAAAGCTGCTTGGTCCACGCACCGTGCTCGGCCCGGTCACCTGCGCCATCGCCATCAGCGGAGACGCGCCATGACCGTGCATTTCATCGGCGCCGGTCCCGGCGCCGCCGCCCTCATCACACTGCGCGGCGCCAAGCTGCTGGCAAGCTGCCCGGTCTGTCTGTATGCCGGCTCGATCGTCGCGCCGGAATTGCTGCAACACTGCGCACCGGGGACCAAACTGATCGATACGGCGCCGATGTCACTCGACGAAATCGAGGTCGAATATGTGACAGCCCACCAGGCCGGCCACGATGTCGCCCGCCTGCATTCCGGCGACCTCTCGGTGTGGAGCGCCGTGGCCGAGCAGATCCGCCGGCTGGAAAAACACGGCATTCCTTACACGCTGACGCCGGGCGTTCCCTCTTTCGCCGCCGCAGCCGCAGCCCTTCGCCGCGAACTGACCATTCCCGAGGTGGCGCAAAGCCTGGTGCTGACCCGCGTCTCCGGCCGCGCCTCGAAAATGCCGCCGGGCGAAACGCTGGCCGGCTTCGGCCGCACCGGCGCCACACTGGCCATTCATCTCGCCATCCACGCCATCGACCGCGTCGTCGCCGAATTGTCGCCGCATTATGGCGGCGATTGCCCGGTGGCGATCGTCTTTCGCGCTTCATGGCCGGACGAGCACGTGCTGACCGGCACGCTCGCCACGATCGAGGCACTGCTCGCCGCCGACCCGATGGAGCGCACGGCGATCATCTTCGTCGGCCGCTCGCTGGCAGCGGAAGGTTTTGGCGAGAGTTCATTGTACGACGCCCACTACCAGCGGCGTTTCCGGGGACGGGACGGATTGTGAGCGGCAAGACCAAAAGCGAAAACACCACGCTCGAACAGGCCCTTGCCCGGCTGAACTTCAAGCCGCGCCGGCTTGAGCCGGGCCATGTCTGGCTGGCCGGCGCCGGCCCCGGCGATCCCGGCTGCCTGACGCTGGAAGTGCTGGCGGCATTGGCCGAGGCCGACGCTGTGGTCTATGACGCGCTGGTCTCGCCCGACGTCGTCGCTGTCGCGGAAAAGGCCGAACTGTTCTTTGCGGGAAAGCGCGGCGGCAAGCCGTCGATGAAGCAGGACGACATCACCGCTCTGCTGGTGCGGCTGGCACGCGAGGGCCGCCGCGTCGTCCGGCTGAAGGGCGGCGATCCCTATATTTTCGGCCGCGGCGGCGAAGAGGCGCTGGCGCTGGCGCGCGAAAAAATCCCTTTCCGCGTCATGCCCGGCCTGACATCGGGGCTGAGCGCGCTGGCCGCCACCGGCATTCCCGCAACCATGCGCGGCATCAACAAGGCGATCATCCTGGCGACAGGTCATGCCGCCGGCACAGATGACGATCTCGACTGGGGCGCGATCGCCCGCACCGGCCAGCCGGTGGTCATCTATATGGGCATGGCCAATCTGCCTGTTATCGCCGCGTCGCTGCTCGAAGGCGGGCTGGCGCCGTCGACGCCGGCGGCTGTCATCGTTTCGGCGACGACACCGCAGGAGCGGACCGTCGTCGCGACACTCGCCACCATTTCCGAAGCGGCCGCCGCGGCGGAATTGGCCTCGCCGGCCCTCATTGTCGTCGGCGGCATCGTCGCCATGCGCGCGGCACTGGCGGGTAACGCATGACCCGCGCCATCATCATCGGCGCGCCGCGTTCCGGCTCCGGCAAGACCAGCGTCACCATCGGCATTTTGCGCGCACTCGCCCGGCGCGGCATCAAGGTGCGCGGCGCCAAGTCCGGCCCCGACTATATCGATCCGGGTTTTCATACCGCCGCCACCGGCCTGTCCGGCGTCAACCTGGACAGCTGGGCGATGTCGCCTGACCTGCTCAACGCCTTGGCCGGCAATGCCACCGAGGACGCCGATTTTATCTTCCTCGAAAGCGCCATGGGCCTGTTCGACGGCATCCCGGCCGGACAAGGCCGCACCGGCTCGGCCGCCGATCTGGCGCGGCTCTACCACCTGCCGGTGCTTTTGGTGCTCGACGTCTCGGGACAGTCGACGACGGCGGCCGCCGTCGCCAAGGGCTTTGCCACCTATGATCCCGATGTGCGCATGGCCGGAATCGTGCTCAACCGCCTCGGCAGCGAGCGCCACCGCAAGCTGTGCAGCGAGGCGATCGAAGCGCTCGGCCTGCCGGTCGTCGGCGCCATCCTGCGCGATCCCACGCTCAATTTGCCGGAGCGCCATCTCGGCCTCGTCCAAGCCGGCGAATATGCCGACCTGATGACGCATCTCGACCGCCTCGCCGACATGGTCGAGAAATCCCTCGACCTTGACGCCATCATGGCGCTGGCCGCGCCGTTTTCGCCGTCACCGGGCAGTTTCGAAAATGCCTTGCAGCCGCCCGGCCAGCGCATCGCACTCGCCGAAGATGCCGCTTTCACCTTCCTCTATCCGCACGTCGCCGCCCACTGGCGTCAGGCCGGCGCCGAGATCGTGCCGTTCTCGCCGCTCGCCGACGAAGCACCGGCGCAGGATTGCGATGTCTGCTGGCTGCCCGGCGGCTATCCCGAGCTTCACGCCGGCCGCCTCGCGGCGGCGACCAATTTCCGAGCTGGCATGGCAAGGTTTGCCGAGACCAAACCCATCCATGGCGAGTGCGGCGGCTTCATGGTGCTGGGCGAAGCGCTGGAGGACGCGGCCGGCGAGACGCACGCCATGCTTGGCCTGCTCGGCCATTCCACCAGCTTTGCCAAGCGCAAGATGAACCTCGGCTACCGCGAGGCACGCCTGCGCGCCGCCTGTCCGCTGGGGCCGCAAGGCGCGCTGATCCGTGGCCATGAATTCCACTATGCGCAGATGATCGCCACCGGCAATGACGAGCCGCTGGCCGACCTAGCCGATGGCCAGGGCAATCCGCTCGGCGCCTCCGGCTATCGCCGCGGCCTTGTCAGCGGCACCTTCTTCCACGCCATTGCGAGGAGTGCATGACCGCCGTGCCCTCACCCCGGCAAGCGCTCGACGACGTCGCGCTTTGCCTCGTCTTCTTCACCCGGCTGCCGCTGCCGGTCTTCGACTTTCGTGGCCGCAGCCTGGCCGATGCGATCTGGGCGGCGCCTGCCGCCGGCCTCGCGGTCGCTTTGGTCGGCGCCGTCGTCTACGCCATCGGGGTAAAGCTCGGTCTCGCCGCTGGGCCGGCGGCCGCACTTGCGCTTGCAGCAACCCTGCTCGCCACCGGCTGCCTGCATGAGGATGGGCTGTCGGATGTCGCAGATGGCTTTGGCGGCGGCAAGACGCGCGATAAAAAACTCGAGATCATGCGCGACAGCCGTATCGGCGCCTATGGCGCTTCGGCGCTTGGCCTGTCGATGCTCATTCGCTGGAGCGCGCTGTCGCAACTGGCCGATCCGACAAGCGTTCTCTTCGCGCTGATCGCCGCCCATGCCGCCTCGCGAGGCCTGCTCGGCGCGTTCATGCATCTGGCGCCGGCGGCGCGCAGTGACGGCCTGTCTGCCGGCGCCGGGACCGTCTCGACCCAGACAGCTGTTCTCGGCGCCGTGCTCGGGGCCATCCCGCTTCTGACTCTGGGGCTCGGCGGCGCCTTTGCCGCACCGATCCTGCTCGCTCTCGTGTTCAGCGCCTTGCGCGCGCTCTGCCTCAACCAGATTGGCGGCCACACCGGTGACACGATCGGCGCCCTGCAGCAGCTGGGCGAGATCACTGTCCTGCTCGTCGCTTCCGTTTCCCTGTCCTGATTCTTCCCCGGAGATTCCTTCCCCATGCCATTCAAATCATTCGACGAACTGCGCGCCGCCTGTCTCGATCTGCCTGCCGGCAGCGATACCGCCGCCAACGCCGTCGCCCGCCGCCAGGACACGCTGACCAAGCCTCAAGGCAGCCTGGGCCGGCTGGAAACTCTCGCCGCCTGGCTGGCGCGCTGGCAGGGTCGCGACATGCCGAAACTCGACCGCGTCAAAGTCTTCGTGTTCGCCGGCAACCACGGTGTGACGGCGCAAGGCGTTTCAGCCTTTCCCTCGGAAGTGACGGTGCAGATGGTGGCGAATTTCGCCGGCGGCGGCGCCGCCATCAACCAGCTTGCCCGCATCGCCGGCGCGGAACTCGACGTCATCCCGCTCGATCTCGATCATCCGACCGGCGACTTCACTGACGTGCCGGCAATGGACGAAAAAAACTTCCTCGCCGCCGTCTCGGCTGGCTATGACGCGGTGACGAAAGACCTCGACCTCGTCTGTTTCGGCGAGATGGGCATCGGCAACACCACGCCGGCGGCCGCCATCTCGACCGCCCTGTTCGGCGGCGGCGCTGAAAAATGGACCGGGCGCGGCACCGGCGTCGACGATGCCGGGCTGAAGCGCAAGGTCACCGCCATTGAATCCGGCCTCAAGCGCCATGCCGACGCGCTGTCCGACCCGCTGAAGATCGCCGCCGCCCTTGGCGGACGAGAACTCGCCGCCACCTTCGGCGCCACGCTCGCCGCCCGCCGCAACAATGTCCCGGTGCTGCTCGATGGCTTCGTCTGCACGGCCGCGGCAGCGCCCTTGGCGCGGCTGCACCCGTCTGGCCTCGCCCACACCATCGCCGCCCATGTCTCGGCCGAATCCGGCCACCGCCGCCTGCTCGAAGCGCTCGGCCTGCCGCCGCTGCTCGACCTCGGCATGCGGCTCGGCGAAGGCTCCGGCGCCTGCCTAGCCGTCAACATCGTCCGCTCGGCGCTGGAGTGCCACACGGGCATGGCGAGCTTTGCCGAGGCTGGTGTTTCGGAGAAGTAGCTAGAGCGATTTGACGGGAGGGCGCCGGCCCGAACCTTCACTGACCATCGTCGGGCCGATCACTGGCATTCCGGGCTGGTGGCTCGAACAGCACGGCCGCTGAAAGATTCCCCACCTGGGGGTTGGCCCGCTGCTTCTGTGGTGGGCTCTTTTTACTGGCACTATTCGCCGCCGTTGCCGACAAAATGTGATTGACGTAACGGTGACCAGGCGCAATCATTACGGATTGGGCAGGGTGAGGGCGTTTTCAATGAAACTCGTTGTGTTTGGCGTAGCAATAGTATTGGCCGCTACCGGAGCAGCTGCTGCGAAAGAGAAGAAAAAGGTGGCCACCGCTCAGGCTACAACCTCGTGTTCTACAGCTCATAAGAAGGCTGGCAGCAAGCCGACCGCGAAACCGGATTGCAAATCGACAGGCACCGTGGTTGCGCGACCGTCAAATAGGGCCGAAAACTTCCTGGATCATTATAATCCGCGCTTAGGGTATGACACCAGTCCGTGGTTTCAAACTGGCTTTAATTGATGGCGGCTTCGGCTTCCGGGCTTTTCTTAATCCAGCGCGGCCTTCACTCCTTCGCCAAATAGCGCACCGGCTTACCGGCCGCCGAGTTTAAGGCAAACTGCCCCAGCATGTCGAGGCGCGTCAACGCGTCCGGCATTCCAAGGTCTTCCACCAACTCTTCTAGAAATTTGGTGGGTGCGCACAGGATTGAACTGTGGACCCGCTGATTAAGAGTCAGCTGCTCTACCAACTGAGCTACGCACCCACTCGACCGGTAAAACCGGCGTTGGCGGGCATATAGCCGCCGATACCGGTCCTGTCCAGCCCTGCCGGAATCATTTCCCGACAAATCGCTGAACTGCCGCAGGCGGTCACACGAACAGCCTGCCTTCCGCCACCTTGATGGCATGGCCGCCGATGCGCGCGGAGGCCAGTTTTCCGCCTTCGACAGTGAGTTCCAAGCGGATACGTGACGGGCGGCCCATCTCCAGCCCCTGCTCGATCCACAGCTGCGAAATGCCGTCGGTGGGCGCATCGAAATGCATGATGGCGCCGGCAAAGGCCGCCGCCGCCGACCCGGTCGCCGGGTCTTCATAGGACGGCGTGCCCGGCACGATCATGCGGACATGGAAGGCGCTGTCATGGTTCACCGTCTGGCGGCAATAGACATACGGGCTGGCGAAGGCCCATTCGCTCTTGCGCGGCGCCAGTTCCGACCAGGCCTGGTTGTCGAGCTTGATCCGGCCGGCAGCCTCCAGATTGGCAACCGGAATGGTGACGTAAGGCACGGCTGCCGACCAGAACGACACCAGGTGATTCTCGAAGCCGATCTCGTGCGGCGCCAGCCCGAGGGCGGCGCCGATCGCCTCCGGGTCGGCATCGAGCTTCAGCGGCTCCGGCAGCTTCGCCAGGTCGAACTCGGCAAAGGTGGCGCCATCGTGCCGGCTGACGGCGCAGCGCACCGGGCCGATATTCTCCTCCAGCACGAAGATGCCGGCTTCGCCCTCGCCTGTCAGTTCGGCCAGCGCGATCGCGGCGCCAACTGTCGGATGTCCGGCGAACGGCATCTCATAGTCGGGCGTGAAAATGCGGATGCGGTTGCGATGTTTTGGATTGTCCGGCGGCAGTACGAAGACCGATTCGGACAGGTTGAACTCGCGCGCAATGGCCTGCATGGCGGCTGTATCCAGCCCTTGGCTGTCGAGCACGACAGCCAGCGGATTGCCGGCCAGCCGCTCCGTCGTAAACACATCGTAGAGCAAGTAATTGCGGGTCTGCATCTTGAAAAACCTTCCGCCTCAATCCGAACATGGCCGAAATTTAATTTGATATTCGAACCACCAAGCCTGATCTGTGCACAACTAGGGACATTACGCTTTCATAGGGGTCCGGCGTGGACCAGCTTGTCAATCTGCCAAAGACGGAATCGGATTCCGCCATCGAGGCGGCGCTTGGGCTTGACCAGAGTGGTGTGCGCAAGACGCGCCGTCGTGGCTGGCTTTACGCGCTGCTGGCGCTGATCGCACTTGCCGCCGGGTTGGCTGGCTACCAGTGGTTTGCCGGCTCCCCGGCCAAGATCGACTACACCACCACGCCGGCTACCATTGCCGACCTCACCGTCGCGGTTTCGGCGACCGGCACGCTGCAGCCCCTCACCCAGGTCGACATTTCAAGCGAGCTGTCCGGTATCATCCGCTCGGTCTCGGCCGAAGAGAACCAGCAGGTCAAGAAGGGCGACGTGCTGGCGACGCTCGACACGGTGAAACTCGAGGTCCAGATCGAACGCGCCGAAGCCTCGGCCAAGGCCGCTGCCGCCAATGTCGAGGACGCCACGGTAACCCTGAAGGAGAACGAAAGCGCCCTCACCCGCGCGGCCGAACTGACCAGGCGTGGCATGGCGACCGATCAGTCGCTCGAGGCGGCGACTGCCACGCGCGACCGCTCCAAGGCGGCGCTCGATAGTGCGCAGGCCAATCTCGCCATCGCCCAGGCCGATCTCAAGGCGCAGCAGACCGACCTTGCCAAGAGCACCATCTATGCGCCGATCGACGGCATCGTCTTGACGCGTTCCGTCGACCCCGGCCAGACGGTCGCCTCCTCGCTGCAGGCGCCGGTTCTGTTCATCATCGCCGCCGATTTGAGGAACATGGAATTGGTGGCGGCGGTCGACGAGGCCGATATCGGCGCGGTCAAACCAGGCCAGCATGCACGCTTCACCGTCGATGCCTTTCCCGAGCGGCCGTTCGACGCCGAGATCCGCGACATCTCCTACGCCTCGGTCACCACCGACGGCGTCGTCACCTACAATGCACGGTTGGAAGTCAACAATAACGAGCTTTTGCTGCGGCCCGGCATGACCGCCACGGTTTCGGTCGTCACCAGGCAGGCCAAGAGCGTGCTCACCGTGCCTTCAACAGCGTTTCGCTATCGGCCATCGGCACCTGCTGCCCGCGCGTGGAGCCTCAGCGATCTGTTCACCGGCCGCATGGGCCGTGGCGGCAACCGCCGCCAGCCGGTGAAGGCGCCCACCGACGGCTCACGCACGCTCTATGTGCTGGAGAACGGGCGGCCGCACCCGGTCAACGTGAAGATCGGCTCCACCGACGGCGAACTGACCGAGATCACCTCCGGGCTGGATGAAGGTGCAGAGGTTATCACGACCTCGCAGCTGCGGAGCTGACGCCATGGCCGCGGGCCTCATCGGTTTCGACACGGTCTGGAAGAGCTATGGCCAGGGCGAAGCCAAGGTCCATGCGCTGGCCGGCGTCGACCTCGCCATCCAGCGTGGCGAATTCGTCGCCATCATGGGCCCGTCCGGTTCGGGCAAATCGACCGCGATGAACATCATCGGTTGCCTCGACACGCCGACGGCCGGAACCTACTCCTTCATGGGCATCGACGCCGGGCGGCTCGACCGCAACCGCCGGGCGCTTCTGCGCAATCTCTATATCGGCTTCGTCTTCCAGGGTTACAATCTGTTGCCGCGCACCACGGCGGCGGAAAATGTCGAGCTGCCGCTGATCTATCGCGGCGCGCCGGCCCGCGAGCGCCGCGATCTTGCCATGCAGGCGCTGGCGGAGGTCGGCCTGGTCGGGCGCGAACACCACACGCCGGCCGAACTCTCCGGCGGCCAGCAGCAGCGCGTGGCGATCGCGCGCGCCATCGTCACCAGGCCTACGCTGCTCGTCGCCGACGAGCCGACCGGCAATCTCGACACCGCCCGCACGCATGAGATCATGGAGTTGTTGACGCGGCTGAACCGGGAGCTCGGCTTGACCATCGCCATGGTCACCCACGAGGCCGATGTCGCCGATTATGCCGAGCGCACCATCCGCTTCCTCGACGGCCACGTCGCGTCCGACACGGCCAAGTCGGAGTTGGCGTCATGATCTGGGAAACCGTCCGCCTCTCTCTGCGCTCCATCCGCCGCAATGTGCTGCGCTCGTTCCTGACGCTGCTCGGCATCGTCATCGGTGTCGCCGCCGTCATCGCCATGCTGACCATCGGTTCGGGCACCACGGCCAAGGTCAAGTCGGACATCGCCAAGCTCGGCTCGAACCTGCTCGTCGTCCGTTCCGGCCGCCCGGCAGGCACCGGCGGACCAGGCGGGCTCGACCAGGCGGTACGGCCTCTGGCCGACAAGGATGTAGCCGCCCTCGTAGCCCACCTGACCGGAGCGCGCGCCATTGCGCCGGCGTCGCAGAAACAAGTCCGCGTCATTTTCGGCACCGAGAGCTTGACCTCGGGCGTCACCGGCACCGACAGCGCCTATCTCGACGCCCGCGACTGGAAGCTGGTGTCGGGCCGCCCGTTCTCGGATTCGGAAACACGCTCCGGCACCGGCGTCTGCCTGATCGGCGAAACGGTGCGCCAGCAATTCTTCGGCGCCGGCGAACCCGAGGGCGAGATCATCCGCGTCAACCGCACCTCGTGCAAGATCATCGGCCTGCTCGAACCCAAGGGCTATACCGGCTTCGGCCAGGACCAGGACAATGTCGTCTTGATGCCGCTTGCCGCCTATCAGCGCCGCATCGCCGGCAACCGCGACATCGACAACATCTACGTCGCCGCCGACGACCGCACCCCGACCACCGAATTGCAGCCGCGAGTCGAAGACATTTTGCGCGACACCCGCCGCATCACGCCGGACCGCGAAGACGATTTCTCGATCCGCGACATGACCCAGATCGCCGACGCCATGGCCAGCGCCACCACCACCATGACCGGCATGCTGGGCGCCGTCGCGGGCGTCAGCCTGCTGGTCGGCGGCATCGGGATCATGAACATCATGCTGGTCTCGGTCACTGAGCGCACCCGCGAGATCGGCATCAGGCTCGCCATCGGCGCGCATGAAAAGCACATCCTCATCCAGTTCCTGGTCGAGGCGACGGTGCTGTCGCTGCTCGGCGGCATTATCGGCATCCTGATCGGCCTGGCGCTGGCCGGCCTCGCCTCGGCAACGCTGGCCATACCGTTTGCGCCGAGCCCGGCGGTCATCCTGCTCGCCGTCGGTTTTTCGGCGCTGATCGGCATGGTGTTCGGCTTCTTCCCGGCGCTGCGCGGCGCCAGGCTCGACCCGATCGACGCGCTGCGCCACGAATAAGCGCCAGATCAGCTCCACCGCAACCAACCGCTATCCACAAGGATGGCTGCTTGTCGACATCGGCAATACTTGTTGTCGTCCGGTCTGCGATGCTAATTTTAGAGCAAAGCATCTGGTCAAGGAGTGGCAATGAGCAAGAAGGCGCGGCTGATTCTGACGATGGTGATCATCGAAGGCGCCCTTGCGGGACTTTGGTGGTATCTCGCCCGCTACGGCATGGCCAATCCCGATCGTGTCACCGCCGATTTTCAGGCAGTCGTCGGCCAGACGATGGGCATGGTCATGGGTGGATTGCTGGGCATCGGCGTCATCCTGTTCCTCGTCGCCGCCCGCAACGACCGCAAGGCGGCGCAGAACAATCCGCGCCGTTAGCCCCCGCCACCGCCAAAATGCCACTCGACCAGCGGCTTCATATGCGGTGCCAGCCCTTCCGGCAGGTCGGCGGCGTGGCGGATGATCACCGGCCCCTCGATCTCCGGCTCGGTCTCGGTCGCGACGAAGGCGCCGATGCGCCGCGCAATCTCGTCGGCCGGCGCATCGACGTGGTAGCGGCGGAAGAGGACCGTGCCGGTCGAAGTCGACAGCGCATGGTAGCGCTTGCCGCGCGCAGCGCCTGTCAGGTCAAGCCCGGTCTCCTCGCGCACTTCACGGATCATGTTGAAATCGACATCGACGCGGCCATCGCGAAAATCGATCGGCTCGAACGAGCCGGCAGCGAAGTAGACACTGCCGGCCGGGACCGTGTGCGCGCCCATGCGGATCGCCACCAGGGCGTTGTCGCCGGCGACCAGCATGGCGTGACCATAGGCATGCTCGGCGCCCGTCCCCTGCCGGTTCTTTCGCCACAGCAGGAAGGTCGAGTACTTCACCGCGTGACAACGCCCGACGATCCGGTTGTCGCGCCAGGCGAGCGCCGAGAGCAGCACCACCGTGCCGTCGAACAGCGCCGGATTGGCCGTAACCTCACGCCGCCAGTTGTCAGTGATCGCCTGCGCGTTGTCGCGCTCGAACGGATGCGGGCCGGGGTCGAGCCGGACGTCGATTTCGTCGACGGGCAGGATGACGTTGCGCGGCAGGTCGAAGCTCACCGTGCTCAAGCCATGTCCAGGGTAATTGCGACGGGACAATGGTCCGACGCCTTCGGCCGGTCCCAGCCGGCGCGCGGAAAGCGCTCCACCGCCTGTCCCGCCGGAAAGATGGTGCGCCAGGGCTGGCCGTTGCGGATGATGTCGGGAACCGCCGTCGCATTCTTCGCCGCCAGCCCTTTCGACAGCAGGATGTAGTCGAGCTGGCACAGATGCCGCTCCTTCGGCCCGCGCGTGTGGTAGAAACTCCAGCGGTCCAACTCCGGCCGCCGCTCGACGACATTCTCGCAAAAGCCGCCGGCGGTGAGCACATCGATACAGGACTGGCTCTCGTCGATCACCTGGAAGCGGTAGCCGTCGATAGCGTCGCCCTCGATCTTCACCCGCTGGCGGTAGTCGTTCATGTCGCCGCAGATCGCCCAGTTTTTATCGGCTGCGTGCTCTTTGCCGAAGCGCTCCTCGATGATGCGGCGCACGGCTTGCGCCTCGGCGATGCGCACCGGCATCGTCGCCTCGCGGCCGTCGAGCCCATTGCGCGGCGAGCCCATCGATTTGAAATGGACGAGGTAAAGCGTCAGCGGCACGCCGCCGACCTTGATGTCGACCTCCAGGCAATCGCGCCGGAAGATGCGTTCATTGGCCAGGTTGCCGAGCGCCTCGAGTTCAGGCGTGTGCAATCCGAACTGCTCGAACGTGACATAGGCATGGCTGGTCATGCGCACGAATTCGATCGGCTGACCTTGCGCTGTCTCGTTGCGCATCATCAGGGCAACGTCGATGCCGCGCGAATCATTGCCGGCGGTGGTGTATTTCTGCCGGTAACCCTCGCCCACCATCTTGAAGAGATAGCCATACTCGAACGCCTTCAGCGCCTCGATGTTGTCAACCTCCTGCATGCAGATGATGTCGGCGCGGGTGGCGGCGATGGCGAGCGCGGTCAACTGGCGCGTATCGTCGGACTGTGCGATGGCGCGCGCCTGCTCCAGCATCCGGTATTCGGCTTCGCTCTGGATGTCGAAAAGCGCCAGCGTGCGGTCTTCGTTGAGCTGGTTGCGGAAGCCCGAGAAATCGAACCTGTTCATCAGGTTTTCGACATTGAAAGTGGCGAGGCGCAGCGACATGGGCTGACCTTTGCCTGCAAGCGCCCATGAAAACAAGGGCTGCTCGTCATGGCTGATGGAACCTTTCCGTTCATCCTCCGTTCAGACGCCAAGGTCCATCAATAGGCCACTTCCCTGGGGTATCCGGGCGTGGGGCCTGTATCACTTGGAGAGTGCAATGAGCTCGCTCTTTTCGTCCACAGTCAAATCCGGGCTGTTAGCGCTCGGTCTTTTCTCGGGTCTCACGGCGCCATCCGCCGCGGGCCCGATCCTGCAGCCGGACTTGTCGGTGCCGGCAAGCACCGCATTGTCTGACATCACACCGGTTCGCGACAGCTGGGCGGGCGGCAATGACCGCCGCTCCTTCAACGATTGGCAGTGGCGCCGCCACGACGGCCGTCGCTTTGCCCGGTCAGGCAACTGGAACAACGGCAACTGGAATGGCGGCAACTGGAACGGCGGCGACAACTGGCGCTGGCGCCATCACCGCCACCATCGCGGCCGTGATTTTGACACCGGCGCCGCAGCAGTTCTCGGCCTCGGCCTGGGTCTCGGCCTCGGCAGCATCTACAACAACGGCTACTACAACAACGGCTATTACAATGACGGCTATTACGTGCAGCCGGCGCCCCGCCGCCATTACCGCACGCAGCGTCTGTCCAGCGCCCATGTACAGTGGTGCTACGACCGCTATCGGTCCTACCGGGCCTGGGACAACACGTTCCAGCCCTATGGTGGCCCGCGCCAGCAATGCTGGTCGCCCTACAGCTGAACTATAAACGACAATACACGACGGCGCCGCCCCATCGCGGCGCCGTTTCATTTGGGAAAGACGGCTGGTCTCGGCCACCGCTAACCATATGTTTATCGGCTCAGCCTATCCGTGATATCGTGCCCCATCTGACGATCGCGCCGATCCGGTCGCGAAGGACGTGCCGTCATGGCCGACAACGAATTGCGAAACAAACACCGGCAGCGCGTGCTGAAAGGCGCGACGATTCTGACCGGCCTCACCAATTCCGAGGTCAAGTGCACGGTGCGCAACATGCATGCCGGCGGCGCCGAGCTGAAAGTGTCTATAGACGCGCGCGTGCCGGACGAGTTCCTGCTCTATGTGCCGGTCGACGGCATCGGCTACAAGGCCATCGTGCGCTGGCGCCGCGACGACCGCATCGGCGTCGAGTTCACCGGCACCGAGCCGAAGCCGCATTGGCACTATGGCTGAGCGTCCTGATCGATAAACCGGCATGAAAGAGCCGGCGGATCGCTCCGCCGGCTCTTTGCTCCCAATCCCGACGACTGCGGGTTAGTTCTTGGCCTTGTCGACCAGCTTGTTCTTGGAAATCCAGGGCATCATGGCGCGCAGCTTGGCGCCGACTTCCTCGATCTGGTGGCTGTCATTGTTGCGGCGGATGCCCTTGAAGCGCGACATGCCGGCGCGGTATTCCTGCATCCACTCCGAGGTGAATTTTCCGGTCTGGATGTCCTTCAGCACGCGCTTCATCTCGGCCTTGGTCTCGGCGGTGATAATGCGCGGGCCAGAGACATATTCGCCCCATTCGGCCGTGTTCGAGATCGAGTAGTTCATGTTGGCGATGCCCCCTTCATAGATCAGGTCGACGATCAGCTTGACCTCGTGCAGGCACTCGAAATAGGCCATTTCGGGCGCATAGCCGGCTTCCACCAGCGTCTCAAAACCGGCGCGGATCAGTTCGACCAGGCCGCCGCAGAGCACGACCTGCTCGCCGAACAGATCGGTCTCGCATTCCTCGCGGAAATTGGTCTCGATGATGCCCGAACGGCCGCCGCCGACGCCGCAGGCGTAGGACAGAGCGAGATCGAGCGCGTTGCCGGAAGCATCCTGGTTGACGGCGACCAGGCACGGCACGCCGCCGCCCTTCTGGTATTCGCCGCGCACCGTGTGGCCGGGGCCTTTCGGCGCGATCATGACGACATCGACGGTCGACTTCGGCTCGATGAGGCCGAAATGCACGTTGAGGCCGTGCGCGAAGGCAATCGCGGCGCCGTCACGAATGTTTGGCGCGATTTCGTTTTTGTAGATGTCGGCCTGCAATTCGTCAGGCGTCGCCATCATCATTAAATCGGCCCATTTGGCAGCGTCCGCCACGCTCATCACCTTGAGCCCGTCGGCCTCGACCTTCTTGGCGGTCGCCGATCCAGCCTTGAGCCCGATGGCGATTTCCTTGGCGCCCGAATCCTTGAGGTTGAGCGCGTGCGCCCGGCCCTGGCTGCCATAGCCGATTATGGCGACCTTCTTGCCCTTGACCAGATTGAGATCGGCGTCGCGATCGTAATAGACACGCATCTTTTGCTTCCTTCCCGTAGAGATTAGAGGCCTTGCGGCCCGGTTTTTGCTCCATAAAGAGCGAGAAACTGCTGCGTTGCCCGGACGGCATCGCCGCCGATCGCCGCTTCAGTCAATTCCAGCCTGTCGCCGAGCAGGAGACGGATCTGCACGTCGCGGGCGACCAGCCCGAAAAAGGTCCGGAACGCCGTTTCGGCATCCGTAAAGTCGAGCAGCCCGGCATGCTTGCCGGCAAGCAGCACCGGCTTCAGCCGTCTGGCCAGCGCGAAACGGCCATTCTCCAGCACGATGGCGCCGAGATCGTCCTTTCCGGATCCGGCATGGCCGACCGCGACGCGGTTCAGCGCGATCGAGGTATCGCTCGAAATCACCTTCAGCCAGTCCGAGGCGAAGCCTTCCAGGCTTGCCGTCAGCGAGGCAAGATCCAGCCGCTCACCGTCGACCGGCACCACGCGCACTTTCGATGCCTGCCACTGCACGGTCGCCGTCAGCAGTCCGTCGCGGTCGCCGAACCATTTGTAGAGCGTTTCCTTCGAGCAGCTGGCGCGGCGCGCCACCGCCGTCATGGTCAGATTGTCGCCCTCCTCGACCAGCAGCCGCAAAGCCGCGTCCAGGACAGCCTTTTGCCGCTCTGTCAGCACTTCGCTGGTATCGATCTCGGCCCTTGCCTGCAACAATTTCCTGCCCATTCGATGAGGTCGCCGGGTCGCCTCAAACGGCGTACCGTACGTTACGGTTCGGCATATTGCGCAATCCTATGCTCGACGCAAGGGGTGAGGTAGAAAAATCGTCGACGTGAGAGCCGCCGAGCACACCACGAGATTCTGACGGATCAATCATCGGCGGGCGGATGGCGCAGCTCTCCAAGCAGGCTCGCCAGTATCTTCAGCTCCTCCGCGGAGAGTTTTGCGCCGACCAATTCCGCAATCGACCGTCCATAGACAGCCCACATCCGTCGCCGCGTCTGACGGCCCTTGGCCGAGATGCGGATGGTCTGGCCGCGGCCGTCATCGGCAACCCTGAGCTTCTCGACCAGTCCGTCGGCCTCGAGGCGCGCCAGGAGCCGCGAGATGTTGTACT
Organism: Mesorhizobium sp. M1078; assembly: GCF_040318615.1. Classification (NCBI taxonomy): domain Bacteria; kingdom Pseudomonadati; phylum Pseudomonadota; class Alphaproteobacteria; order Hyphomicrobiales; family Phyllobacteriaceae; genus Mesorhizobium; species Mesorhizobium sp. M1078. The sequence continues at coordinate 5,353 of NZ_JAMYMP010000004.1, read as the reverse complement.
GCGCAAACAGAGTGCGCTCGGTCAGCTGGAATGGCCGCAGCCCGCCCTCGCCCGCCTCGGCGAGTTCATGCAGCACGTCATACCAGTCGAGCGGCGGCAAGCCGCTAGTCTTCAAAGCCTCTTCCGCCTTTTCGATGAGCTGGCGCGAAACCCGCATCAGGCGGGCCCAGGCCTTGACGGCTTCGGGCGAAGGCGTGGTTGTTTTGGTCATGACCCACCCTAGGCGATAGATGCAGTTGCATCAAGCTTGACGGTCAATGCACTAGCATCAAGCTTGACGATCGATGCACTTGCATCTATATGCATGCAACTGCATCGATCCGGGAAAGATCCATGAAACACGAAATTTGCAAAGTCGCCGACGTCCCACAGACGGGCAGCCTGATCGCACCGTTCTTCGGCCGCGAGGTCCATATTTGGCGCAGCGGTGAGCGCATCCGCGCCGCCGCCAATGTCTGCCTGCATTTCGGCGGGCCGCTCGACTGCAAGGACGGCAAGCTGGTCTGCCAATGGCACGGCGCCGCCTTCGACATGACATCAGGCGACCGGATCGAAGGTCCGGCGCCAAAAGCGTCGCGACTGATGTTCCTGTCGACGCGCGTCGAGGACGGCGCGTTGAACTATGTCTGGGGAGAATGACATGCCTGGGGAGAGTAACGTGCCTGAGAAGAATGAAATGCCTGAGAAGAATGAAATGACTGGCAAGCTCATTCTCGTCAGCCATTATCTATGCCCCTATGTGCAGCGCGCGGCGATCTCGCTGGCCGAGAAAGGCGTGCCGTTCGAACGTGTCACCATCGACCTCGCCAACAAGCCGGACTGGTTCAAGGCGATTTCGCCGCTGGGCAAGGTGCCGCTGCTGATCGTCCACGCAAATGGCGAGGACACAGTGATCTTCGAATCCGCCGTCATTCTCGAATTCCTCGAGGAGACGCAAGCCAATCCTCTGCATCCGGCCGACGCCTACGCCCGTGCCCGGCATCGCGCCTGGATCGAGTTCGGCTCGGCGACATTGAACGCCATCGGCCGGTTCTACTCGGCTTCGACGGAGGCCGCCTTCCTGGCAGAGTCCACGGCACTTTCGGCCATGTTCGATCGTCTGGAGGACGAACTGGCCGACCAGACCGGACCGTGGTTCAACGGCGAGCGCTTTTGCCTCGTCGACGCCGTCTACGGCCCGGTCTTCCGCTATCTCGACGCCTTCGACGGGATCGGCAATTTCGGCATTCTGGACGGCAAGCCATTGGTCCAGGCCTGGCGCAAGGCGTTGAGCGAACGCGCCTCGATCAAGGGTGCCGTGGCGCCGGACTATCCGCAGCGGCTGCGTCTATTCCTGCGTGCGAGAAATTCGTTTCTCTCGACCCTGATCCCGCCGGATGATCTGGCCAGTGCACCTCCTCTAGCCCGATCCGCCTGAACGGATCGATCAGCGTGCCGGCCACCATCGAGGCAAGCACGCTTGGCACTGGCGGCACCTTTGCGATGGTCGCCACCAGCCTGTCGCGGAAGAAGGGCAGCATCGTGCCGTCCGACTGGTAGAACGGCGTCAACGCCAGCGACAGCAGTTGGAAGATCCGGACGTGCCATCGCCGCGCCCGGGCGTAGCTTTCCAGCGCTGCCTCGACGTTGCCCGTCTGTGCCAAGGCATGGCTGAGCGCTGCCGCGTCGAGCAGCGCCATGTTGGCGCCTTGCCCGAGCTGCGGGCTGGTCGAATGCGCGGCGTCGCCGATCACCGCCAGCCGGCGGCCGGCCGGCAGCTTCATCGTGTGATGGCCGTAGCGCGCCAGCGACAGCTGGTCGAAGCTGTCGATCTGGCTGGTGAACGCCTCGCACTGTGGCCACAGCGAGACCAGTCTCGCCTTCCAGGCGTCGAGCCCTGCCGCGCGCACGTTTTCGGCATCCGCCGGCTTCAGGCTCCAGAAGAACGCCGCCATCTTTTCCCCGCCCGGTTCCGGTCGGCCGATCGGCAGGACGCCGATCATCACGCTGGCCTTGTCGTAGCGCTGCAGCAGCGCATTTTCGTCGAAGCCTTGGCGCCAGCCGAGCGAGGCCCAGAACGCGCCGTAAGTGAGCTGCCGCGGCTGGGCCGGATCGTTGAGGCACCGGCGCAGCTTCGAACGCGAGCCGCTGGCGTCGACCACGAGGTCGAACGGCCCTGCCCTGCGGCCCCCCACCGTTCGGCTCTTGTCGAAGATCAGGATCGCCCGCTCACCGACGTCCAGCGTCTCGATCTCGACACCGGTTTCCATGGCGAGGCCTTGGCGCTGCGCGGCGCGGAACAACACGTTGAACAGCGCCGCCCGGTGCACCGCCAGCCCGAAGCGGCCGCCAGGCTGCGCGTCGTAGCGCACGGCGAGCACGGTGCGGCCGGTCGAGGCATCGGCGCCATGCAGACGCTCGATGCGGCTGCCGAGCGCCAGAATGTCGTCGAGCAGGCCGAGATCGGCAACCACGCTCAGCCCGGTCGGCTGCAGGATCAGTCCGGAGCCGACGGGCTTGGGCTCCTCGAAACGTTCGAAGATGGTGACGTTATGGCCCGCACGCTTGAGAAAGAGCGCGGTGGCGAGCCCTGCCGGGCCGGCGCCCGCAATCGCGATGTCTAGAGATTTTTCCATTGCCCGCCCAACCACTGGCGGGACAATCCTTCAGCGCCATTGTCAAATCAAGCCGCTGCTGCATGGACCAAAATATCAGCCACCGGCGTCGAAGGCAGCGCGCGCCTTGCGCACCGCACCATGGTTGAGTTCGGCCCACAGGATCAATTGATGCAAGGCGCCGAACATCGAACGGCCGAGATCGGTCAGGCTGTATTCGACGCTTGGCGGCTTGGTCGGGAACACTTCGCGATGAACAAAGCCGTCGCGCTGCAGATCGTGGAGCGTCTGGGTGAGCATGCGCTGCGAGATGTCGGGCACCAGGCGCCGCAACTCGCCGAAACGATAGGGCTGCTCGGCGAGCGCCGCCATCAGCAGCGAACTCCATTTGCCGTTCACGCCCTGCATCACGTCGCGAACCGGGCAATCGGCAATGTTTGCGCCATCGCTGGTGGCTTTGAATATATTGAGCTTGGTTCTCAGATTGACGACCTTGCCGTCCATGGCTGCTGGTTCCCTGGCGGTGCCTACCTCCCTAAAAACTGCCTTCTTTACGGTGGCCGGTCAATTCTTATTTTAGTGCTGGTCTCTTTTTGAGACTGTCAGAAGCACCCGCCACCCGGCGCAATTTCAGGATCCCCCATGACCGCAACCCTTCTCGTCACCGGCGCTTCCGGCCAGCTTGGCCGCGGCGTCATCAACCACCTGCTGGACACATTAAAGGTCCCCGCAAACCGCATCATCGCCGCCACCCGTACACCCGCCAACCTTGCCGATCTGGCGGCGCGCGGCGTCCTCGTCAGAGCCGCTGACTTCAACGACCCGCAATCGCTTGCCGAGGCCTTCGCGGGAGCCGACCGGGCACTCGTCTTCTCGACCAACGAACTCGAGGTACAGGGGAAGCGGCGCGAGCAGCAGCTTGCGGCGGTGACGGCGGCCAAACAGGCTGGCGTCGGCCACCTGCTGTACACCTCGATGCCCAACCCCGAGCCTGGTTCGCCGGTTGTTTTCGCGCCCGACCACTACGACACCGAACAGGCGGTCAAGGCGAGCGGCATCCCCTACACGATCTTCCGCAATGGCTGGTATAACGAGAACCTGTTCATGGCGTTGCCGCAGGTTCTGGCATCGGGTCAGTGGTACACCTCCGCCGGCGACGGCGCCATTTCCTACGGCACGCGTGACGATTTCGCGGCGGCGATCGCAGCGGGGCTCGCCTCGGACAGCAGCGAAAGCGAGACTTACACGCTGACCGGCCCCAGTGCGTATACGGCTGCCGAAGTGGCGGCGTTGGTCACCGAGGTCACCAGCAAGCCGATCAAGGTCATCCAGCTTTCCGACGAAGCCCTGACCGAGGGAATGAAGTCGGCCGGCCTGCCTGAACCCTTCGCAAAGGTGCTGGTGTCGTTCGACGCTGCCGCCCGCGCAGGTGACCTCGGCATGGTGACCGACGCGGTCGAAAAACTCTCCGGCCGAAAGTCGGTGCCGCTGAAGCAGTTTCTGGAGACGAACAAGGCTGCACTGGCCGGCTGAAAGCTGCCGTTGCGGGACGCGAGCCCTTACGATTCGGCCTCCTGCACAATTACTTACGTCGCTTGACCAGTCCCAGCCGGATCAGGCTTTCGCCCGTGGCAATCAAAGCATCTTCGCGCGAGCGTGGCGCCCAGCCGAGCACGCGCACCGCCTTGGCGTTGGTGGCGTTCTTGATCTTGCCCAGTTCCGTTGCGAGCTGTGCCGCTTCCGGATTGAACAGCCCGATGATGCGCACCAGCCAATCGGGAAACTCCCGCGTCGAGACGCGCGACGCCGCCGGCCCGAGCCGCGTCTTCAGGGTCTGCGCGATCTCGCGCACCGTCATGAAATCGCCGGCGACAGCGAGGAACCGTTCGCCCTTGGCGGCGGGGTGGGTCATGGCGCGAACATGCAGATCCGCCACGTCGCGCGCGTCGACGACGCCGAAGGACAGGCGCGGCAGCCCAGGCACGGCGCCGTTCAGCATGCGCTGGACAAATTCGGTCGAGGTCGAATGGTCCGCGCCGAGCACCGGTCCAAAGATGCCAACGGGATTGACGACCGCAAGCTCCAGCGCGCCGCCCTGCTCGGCGACGAAATCCCAGGCCGCGCGCTCGGCGAGCGTCTTGGACTTCACATACGCGCTGACCTTGCCTGCCGGATCGGTCCAGTTTTCCTCGTTGAAAGGCTGCCCATCCGCGCGCATCTTGCCATAGCCGACGGCCGCGAAGGATGAGGTGAGCACGACGCGCCTGACCCCGGTATCCCGCGCCGCCCGCAGCACGCGCAACGCGCCCTCGCGCGCCGGAAGGATCAGGTCATCCTCATGCGTGGGCGCGCCGGGCGGAAAAGGTGATGCGACATGCAGCACGTAATCGCAGCCGGCCACCGCCGCCGGCCAGCCTGCGTCGACCATCAGATCGGCATGGGCGAATGAAAGGGCGTCACCGGGCTCCGTGCCACCTGCCTTGAGCATGGCGAGCACATCGGCTTCGCGCCTCGCCGATCGCACGGAGGTGCGGACGCGGTAGCCGGCCTTCAACAGTTCGAGGATGCAGTGAGCGCCGAGGAAGCCGGACCCGCCGGTGACCAGCACCAATTCGCCGCTCATATTAGCCTCCTCGACGATTTATCCGTTCGAGACCCTCAGATCGCCACCTGCGTGCCGATCTCGACCACACGTCCGGTCGGGATCTGGAAATACTCCGTCGCATCGGCCGCCGAGCGGGCGAGCCCGATGAACAGCT